>CAZHPJ010000016.1:0-15398 GCA_964534585.1 uncultured Sandaracinaceae bacterium
CCTCAGGCGGTTCCTCCACCAAGAAGGGCGACCATGACCTGGTACAACGTGTACAAGCAGGAGATTCAACGGCTTTTCGTGCACTCTTCGATAAGTATCATCGTCGAGCGTTTGCCGTGGCCATGGGCGTGGTCAGAAACGAAGATGATGCCCTCGATGCCGTTCAAGAGGCTTTCGTCAAGGTCCACAAGAACATACATAAGTTTCAGGGGAGCTCGAGCTTCTACACTTGGCTCTATCGTATCGTCATGAATGTCTCCATCGATCACGTTCGGCGCACCAGCAGGCGGAAGCACCTGGACTTCGACGAGCGCGCGCTTCACGCGGAAAGCGAGGTAGAGGGCGACGGCGCGTTGCTGCCGAGCGTCACGAATGCCAACCCGGGTAAGGCGGCCCTGCGGCGTGAGCTGGGGAGTGCGATCCAAGCGGCTCTCCAGGATCTGCCCGAACACCACCGCGCGGTGATCGTGCTCCGGGAGATCGAAGGCATGAGCTACGAAGAGATGGCCAAAGCCCTGGAAGTCCCCAAAGGGACGGTCATGAGCCGTTTGTTTCACGCCAGAAAGAAGATGCAGACCGCACTTGCCCCCTATCTTTCGGGGGAGGCGGTTTCCGAGGAGTAGCCATGGAGAGCCTGAAGACAGAAGACGAGAAGCTTCAGATGTTCTTCGACGGAGAGCTCGCGCCAGAAGACGAGGCGGCGGTGCGCCGTAGCCTCGAAGGGTCACCAGAGGGTATGAGGCAGTTGCGCGAGTGGGAGCAGCTCCGCGAAGCGATGAAGCGCGTTGCGACGGACTGGGCGGGGAAAATCGACTCCGGCGCACTCTTCGCGCGAATCGAGGCTGAGATCAGCGCCCCGGTGCTGTCGATCGAGCAACCGAGGCAGGAGCCACCTGCCTTGCGAGTCGTTCCGGGCGGCCGTGAACGCCGCCTCTGGGGCGCAGTGGCGACCGGGTTCGCCGCAGCTGCGGTAGTCTTCTTAGCCGTGATGGCATGGCCCGAGTCTGCTTCCCCGCCGGATGGGCAATACAGAACACGAGGGTCCGAGGTGCTCGAAATAGATTTCGGTTCCAACACTGGGACGATATTCGAGGTGGAGGGCGGCGCAGGTCAATCCTTGGCCGTGGTTTGGATCGATGACGAAGAGGTAGGGCTTCCATGAGTCTCATTCGACACTTGCTTGTAATCGCCATCTTGTTCGGGGCTTCCACGACTTCTGCGCAGAGCAGCTCTTTGGCGAGATCGGACCGTTCCGCCTCGACCTCGAGCGTGCCGGCCGAGGTACTCGTGGTCCTGGCCAAAGAGGAGCCAGGCAACATCGACCCCCAGCTCAAGAAGATGACGGCCCTGCGTAGGCCACCGTTCAATTCCTTCCGCTCGATGAAGATCTTGTCCCGGCCCAAGCTGAAGCTCACTCCAGGCAAAGACGCGCTGGTTTCGTTGCCGAACGGCCGCAGGATGAAGTTGACCCTGCTCCGGGTGATGCCCGATGGGCGCTACAAAGTGAGGGCCGCGATCAACCGACCCAACAAGTCCGACTATCTGCCGCTTCTGCAGGTCGTCGCCTCTGCTGGCGATCCATTTTTTGTCGCCGGGCAGACCTATCAGGGGGGCACACTCGTGGTTGGCGTGATCGTCGACCCGAAGAAGACCCCGCAATAGGTGCGTGCGGACGAGCCAGATGTGATCGAAATCATGGGCGCTCCCCCGCTCGGACAGCCGGCCGGAGTGGTCATCGAAGCGCTATCGCCGCTCGTCACGCCCGGGCGCCTACGACGAATTGAAGAGGTCGTACGGAGCCGAACAGACAGCTTGGTCTTGGTGCTGGATCGCATCGCGGACCCGCACAACTCGAGCGCCGTGCTACGAAGCGCCGATGCATTTGGTGTCCAAACGGTGCATGCGATCGTCGGGGAGCACGGGTTTCGGGCGTCCCGGGGGGTGTCGAAAGGCACGCACCGATGGTTGGACGTCGTGCGCTACAAAAGCGCCGAGGCCTGTGCCCACCGCCTGCGAGGAGACGGCTATGCGATCTACGTCGCCGCCATGGGTGCCGAAACACAACCCGAAGACCTGAGCAACACGCCTCGCTTGGCGGTAGTGTTTGGCAACGAGCACTGCGGCGTCTCGCCTGAAATGCGGAGCTTCGCCGATGGGACATTTTCGATTCCGATGCGTGGCTTCGTTGAAAGCCTCAATATCTCGGTCGCCGCCGCAATCACGATGCAGACGCTCGCTGGCGACGGGAGGCCGCATCTCTCCGTCGAGCGGCAACGGGAGCTCAAGGCGAGATTCCTAATGAATTCGGTGCAGAAACCTGAGCAAGTGATCGAGAAATTCCTCGGGAATGGTTAGCTGGGCCCAAGTGTCATGAATTAGGGGGAAGGCGCCAAGCGGGGGATGCTATAGGCGCCGACGGACGAGATGGCAGGGAAGCGAGCTCAGAAGAAGAAGCGCAAGGCGAGCAAGCGCAAGAAGCGGCGTCCGAGCGGCGGATCGATGCTGCGGAAGTTGATCGGCACCGCGCTGGTTGTGGGCGCGTTGCTGGTGTTGGGAACGTACGCTTACTTCAGCCGCGATCTTCCGTCGGTCAGCGCTTTGCGGGACTACAAGCCACCGCAGACGACGCGCGTCTACGATCGTCACAAGAAAGTCATTGGCGAGATCTTCGCCGAGCGCAGAACCGTGATTCCGATGTCGAAGGTCCCTCGGCACGTGGTTCTTTCGGTCCTTGCCGCCGAGGATGCGGACTTCTACGAGCACGAGGGGCTCGACTACCGCGGCATCGTGCGCGCCGTGGGGCGAGACATCGTCGCGGGGCGCGCTGCGCAGGGCGGAAGCACGATCACCCAACAAGTGGTCAAGCTAATGCTCCTGACCCCGGAACGGACGCTGTCGCGAAAAGTGCGGGAGCTCATCTTGGCGCGGCGCCTCGAGAACGAGCTCTCCAAGGACGAGATCCTGCACCTCTATCTCAACCATGTGAACTTCGGACGTGGGCGCTACGGCATCCAGGAAGCGGCGCAATACTACTTCGCTAAGAACGCGAGCGAGTTGACCCTGGCAGAATCGGCGATGTTGGCCGGCATTCCGCAGGCGCCCGCGCGCCTTTCGCCCCGACGCAACCCGGAAGCGGCTAAGCGCCGCCAGGCGTATGTTCTGTCGCAACTACAGGCGAAGCGGGATGTGTACTGGCCCGATCTGAGCGAAGAAGCGATCGCCGCAGCGCGGGAAGAGAAGGTCGAGCTAGCTCCGCTGCCAGAGGGCTCCGGCAACGCCCCGGAGGTGTTGGCCATTGCGCGGCGTGCGCTACGCGCCGCCGCTGGTGACGAGGCCCTGGGCGAAGGCGGCTACGAGGTGTACACGACGATCGATCTTTCGTTGCAGAAGCAAGCGCGCGAGGCACTACAACGTGGGCTGCGCGCTATCGACGACCGACAGGGGTACCAAGGGCCGTTTCGCCGCACGAAGCGACGAGGCGGGCCAAAGGCTAGCCCGCCAAAGGACTCATTGCGCATGGGCCGGACGTATGTCGCGCGCGTGACCGCTGCCGACGACGAGAACCAAAAACTTCGGCTTGATGTTGCAGGCCACCCTGCCGTCCTTCAGATGCGCGACGCCGTCCGATACAACCCTGACCGGCGCCGGGCCTCGACTTTCGCCAAGGTGGGCGATCTCTTCCCGGTGTCCATCACGCAGATGGGCGGAGAGGAAGACCCTGCGGTCGCGCGGCCGGAACGAGGACCCGAAGGCGCCGTCATCGTCATCGATCCGCGCTCACGGAACGTGCTTGCTTTGGTCGGAGGCTTCGCTGCGGTGAGCGGGTTCAACCGAGCGACTCGAGCGATTCGTCAACCCGGCAGTGCGTTCAAGCCCATCGTCTACGCCCGCGCGATTCAGTCACGCCGGTTCACGGCAGCGTCACTGGTCGTCGACGCCCCGGCGGTGTACGACGAATGGAAGCCGCGCAACTACGAACAGTGGAACTATCAAGGCGCCGTTCGGCTCCGCCAGGCGCTTGCGCACTCGATCAACATGGTCGCCATTCGTGTGGTGGAAGACATTGGAGTTCACGATGTTGCCGAGTTTGCCCGGCAAGACGGTATCACTACCAAGCTCGAGGAAGATATGGCGCTCGCGCTCGGGGCGAGTGGGGTGAAGCCGATCGAGCTCACCAACGCCTATGCCACGTTCGCGGCAGGCGGTCGTTGGGCACCAACGCGGATCGTGACCAAGATCGTCGCCCCCGACGGGGCACGCGTACCGCTAGAGCCTGGCGAGCCGGCTCGTGACGTGATGTCTCCGAACGAAGCGTACGTGATGACGAGTATGCTTCGAAGCGTCGTCACCGAAGGCACGGGCAGGCCCGCGCAGCGCCTCGAGCGTGCGGTCGTCGGCAAGACAGGCACGAGCAACGAGGCTCGGGACGCCTGGTTCGTCGGATACTCACCCTCGATCGTAGCCGGGGTGTGGGTCGGCTTCGATGACCAACGATCGCTGGGCAAGCGCGAAACCGGCACGAGAAGCGCTCTGCCGATCTGGATCGACGTCATGGAGGCGGCGGACAAGACGCCAAAGGAAACGGACTTCGCGATGCCGAGCGGCGTGATCGTGGCCCGCATCGATCCCGCGTCGGGTTTGCTGGCTTACGAGGGCCAGGAAGACGCCCTCGAAGAGGTCTTCCTTTCGGGAACAACGCCTGTCGAGGTCGCTAGGTCGCCGGATGTCGCTGATCCCAACCTGTTCTTGATGGAGCAGTACGACGAAGAAGGCGGAAGCGATTCTACAGAAGCCGCGCCGCCCCCACGTGAGGAGCGGGTCCTCGGCGGCGTAGCCCCCCCATGAACCGCTTGTCCACCCGCGTCGTCGTTCTCTTCGCGCTGGCTGCAACGTTCCCTGTCGCGCTGACGGGCATAGTCTGGCTCGGCGTATCGCAGTGGGGCGCCGGGACCGACGAAGCGGAGATGGCTCGCACGCAACTGAGTAGGCTCGACGCGCAGCGCAAGGCCGCGGTGACCCGCCTTTGCCGAGACGACCTCGCGGTCGACAGACTACTCGACGAGCGCAGCAAAGAGACGCCCTCGGGACTCGACTACGACCGTCTGTTTCGTGGATCGATGAAAGCGGCAGGGCTTCAGGCGCTGTGGGTGCTGGACTCTCTTAGCGGAGAGGTCATCGCAACGGGGCACCGCCACCGAGTCCTCGGCGATGACGCGGCCGAGTTGATGCGCCAGGCGAGAAGCGCAGGTGACCGGGCCTTCGCGGTGGTTCTGGGTGACCAGGAGCATCAGAGGTTCTTAGTGAGGTCGTGTTCGATCGCGCGCGGAGGAGCACGGCTGACCGTGATCGCTGGGCACCGTTTCTCAGACCTGCGGAGTCTCGATCCCGAGCAGCTCGTGATCACGGACGAGGCCAGCAAGCAAGATGAGGTGGTGAAAGAGCTGGTAGACGCGGAGGGCGTTCCACGCAGCGTGGTGGTTTGGCGCCCAAAGCTCGACCGGCGAGGCCCGCCGCTTCTCTTGTGGGTCGCCTGCGTTGCTGTGCTGGCTCTGGGGCTTGCGCTGATCTTCGGCGGCTACCTCAATCGATGGCTGCAATCTTCTTTCGATGAGCTCACCGCGGCTGCAACGCGAGTTGGCCGTGGCGACTTCGACACGACTCTGCGCGACGGCCCCGGGGGAGCGTTTCCGGCCACGGCAACCGCGTTCAATCGCATGACGCGCGACCTGAGAGATGCGAGGGAACAACTTCGGCAGACTGAACGAATCGCAGCGTGGCAAGAGATCGCGAAGAGCCTGGCACATGAGCTCAAGAATCCGCTGTCGCCGATTCGGCTGTCGATCGAGACCTTGCGCAAGGCGCGCGAACGCTCGCACGAAGAGTTCGACTCGCTGTTCGATGAGTCGACGAAGACGATTCTTCAAGAGGTAGAACGGCTGCGGAATATCGTCGACGAGTTCAGTCGATTCGCGCGCCTTCCCGCACCGCGGCTCGAAAGGACGGACCTTCGGGAGGTAGTGGCCCAGGCCGCGTCCCTGCATGCGGAAGGTGAGGCGCCGGTCGCAGCCAACCTTCCCAGAACGCCGATCGAGGCGTTCGTCGACACCGATCAGATCACGCAGGTGCTGCACAACCTATTGCAGAACGCACGCGACGCCGCCGCAGAGGCGCATCCCGCAGGTGGCGGCGCCGTTGAGCTGAGCTTGGAGCAGAAAGCCGGCACTGTGTACATCCGCGTGGAAGACAACGGACAGGGCATCCCGGCCGACCAGGCAGAGGCGATCTTCGAGCCGTACTACACGCGCAAGGAAGGCGGCACGGGCCTGGGCTTGGCGATCACGCAGCGGATCGTGACGGAGCACGGGGGGCGCATCGATGTGGAGTCGAGGGCGGGGCGGACGGTGTTTACGGTCGTGCTGCCACAACGGTGACCGGAACCGTGACCGCCTGGGGCCCCTCAACCTGGCACTAGAAACCGACCTCGAACGCCCCCACCATTACATTGCCCTGTCACTTCTGGCCGGGCTCCATCACCGCCGCCCGAATGATGGGGAGGAGTCTCTTGCGCAGCTCGCGCCCGTCGGCGTTGTGGTCTCGATGATCAGGATCGCGCCCCAATCCTCGTCGGGATGCAAGAGGACGCGTGCACCATAGGCGCCGCTGTCGATTAGCAATCCCGGCTCGTCCTCGTACTTCCACCAGCCCATGCTGTAGTTGATCGCTTCTGGCCGCCAATCCGGCATCACGACACCTTCCGGCACCAAGTCCTCTTGCATGGCTCGAACCATGCCGGACGACAGAACACGCGCTTGTCCGCAAAGTCCTTCGCGAAGGTGCATCAGCAGCACCTTGCTGTAGTCGTTCACGGTGGTGTAAGCGCCGCCCCCGAGACTCGGGTTTTCGGTTTCGGGTACATTCGCAGGATCCCCATCGAACGCCTCCGGGTACTCTGGGAAGGTGCTCCGGGGTTCCCAAACCTTCCCAGGTTCGAATGGAGGCAACCGGGCGGCAAAGTGACCGACACCTCCACATGTGCCTTCCGCGACCCGTGCTCCCTAACCGAAGCTACCTGGTGACGCGCCGCTGCATCGGCCGTCGCTTCCTGTTGCGCCCCGACGACGCGCTCAACAATGCCTTTGTCTACTGCCTGGCCCTTGCGGCGAAGAAGTACGGCGTGAAGGTCCATGCGCTGGGCGCAATGAGCAATCACTACCACCTGGTGCTCACCGACCCCGAACGGGTGCTTCCCGACTTCATGGCCTGGTTCAACCGACAGCTGGCGATGTGCGTCAAGCGCCTTCGCCGCTGGGATGAGGTGGTCTGGGAACCCGGCGTGACCTACAGCGCCGTCGAGCTCGGGGGACCTGCTGAAGTGCTCGACAAGGTGGCGTACACGCTGCTCAATCCGGTGAGCGCAGGACTGGTGCGCTCACCGGAGCGATGGCCCGGGGCGTTGAGCACGCTTGGGATGCTACGCGCGGGGACCATGAAGGCCAAGCACCCCACCCTCTGGTTCAAGGACAACGCGCCCGAGGAGGTGAGCCTTGCGCTCACCGTGCCACCATGCTTTTCAGACCCATCGGGTTACCTTCACGCGCTCGAGGCGCTGGTGGCCAGTCGCCTTGGGCAAGTGCGAGCCGAGCTTCGTCGCCAAGGCCGGGGCTGCCTCGGACGGACCCGCGTACGCAAGACCGCAGTGACCGACCAGCCAACCACCAAGAAGCCGCGGTTCGGGCTCAATCCGACGTTCTCAGCACTGACCGCTGCAGCGTGGCGCGCTGCGCTCCACAAGCTCCGTGCTTTCCGCCTGGCGTATCGCGCGGCGTACCGAGCCTGGCGAAGCGGAAAGCGTAACGTCGAGTTTCCCGCCGGCACCTGGTGGGTCGTCCGCTATGCGGGGGCCGCTGCCGTCGCGGCGACGTAGCGAGCCAAGCGCCTGATTCGAAGCTCGAGCGCCGGTCTCTCGGGGACCGATGAGCACCACTGCACCCAGGGTCGCTCATCTGCGCCAGCGGCAAGCCTCTGCCATGCCCTTGGCGAGTGAAACGACCCCATCACGCGCCAGTGCAGCGGGTTCGCGCGCAATCCGGACGTGCGCCAACCGCACGGTTCAGGCTTCAACCTGGGACAGTGCTTTATCCAACCGCACGGTTCAGGCTTCAACCTGGGACAGTGCTTTACAGTGCTTTAGGGACAGTGCTTTATGCCGTGGGCAACGAACCGGGACTCTGCACCCGCCCCTGCATCAGAATTGGAACATATCGCCAAGCAAAACAAACGAACCCCAGACACCACGCCCCTGCCGAAACCGCTAGCAGCACGCGCGCGGCCGGTCCGATGGTTGCCGCCACGCGGCAAATCGCTGCGATCGTAATCAACACATATGCCGCGGTCAGCACCGGATGACTCTCCAGCTTCCGACCCGTGTGACCCAGCGCGGCGCGGCCGGCGATGGCGATGATCATGGTGGTGATGGCGCCGCTAGTCAGAGCGTGAATGCCCGCGGTTCGGGGAAGCAGGCCAACCTCGGCGGAGGCCAGCAACAGGAACCCCACAGGGAGCCAAGAAAAACCAACGTGTAGCACCCAGACGAGAGGCTCACTGCCGGTTCGAATCCCCTGCCAGCGAATGAGCCGGATGAACAGCAGGACGCTGGTAACCAATCCCAGGACGGCCGTCCATCGCGACGGGGCTTCGAGCACATGGAGGATCGCGAATGCCACCATGCACCACGTCGTGAGGAGATCGAACCGATCGAACACGGGCGGCAGTGTCGTCGGCCGGCGCTTCTGCTCGGCGACCTGACGTTTCAACCAGTTTCGGGTGAACCCCGGAATGACGCGACCAGCGATCAAATTCACCAGCATGACGACGAGCCAAAGGCCCGCGAAGAGCGCTGTCCTCGTCCAGTCCGCGTTGTGCGTCATTCCCCAGAAGAAAAGAGCGTTGGTCACCGGCAATAGGCCCAGCATCAAGAGCACCTGGTAGTTGCGCTGACTGCGAGCCCCAATGACCTCACGGCTCATCAACACGAAGAGCAAAACGCCGTAGGCCAGGTCCGCGACGATAGCCGGGGCCAGCAAGTTAGCCGACGGCACCGCGAACATCACCCGTGCGACCACCCAAAGGGCGCTCAAAATCATCAGTGGAACACCCGAAACCGGAGGACGCTTCGTCCAAGCCGCCACGGCGGTCAGCGCGAATCCACCGATCGCAGCTCCCGCGAAGCCAAAGATCATTTCGTGCGAGTGCCACCGCGTCGGCGTTCCGAGGGAAGTGGGCATGGGCAAATAGCCCAGCCAGGCCGCAGCCCAGAGGGGGACGACGACGATGGCGTAGAGCGTGGCCAGCAGGAACATGGGGCGAAAGGCGTAGGTGAAGAGAACATGCATCACAAACGGCTACCCACTGACGCTGCCACTGTCGCTGCCACTGTCGCTGTCGCTGCCACCGTCGCTGTCAGGGGGCTACTGCGCCTCAATTCCATAAGACCTCAACTTCCGCTGCAGCGTCCTCCGATCGATTCCCAAGGCCGCGGCCGCTCGGGTGATGTTCCCTGCGGTTTCCCGCAACACCCGTTCGATGTGATCATGTTCGATATCAGCCAGACTCGTGCGACCGGACTGACCGGGGCCCGCCGCTGGCGTGGAGTCCCGGGCGTTGCCGAAGACGCTAGCGGCGATCATGCGGCGGACCAGATCTCCTCCGAGAGTATCGGAGATGGAAAACAGCGATGCTCGGCGGAGCACGTTGAGCAGCTCTCGAACGTTGCCGGGCCAATCGTATTCCTGAAGCGCCGCCAACGACTCGGAGTCGAGCACGAGGTCGTTCTTGCCGAGGCGCGCGAGCAAATGTGCCGCAAGCGGCTCGATGTCTTCCGGGCGCTCGCGCAGGGGCCGAATCAGAACGGGGAATACCTGCAGGCGAAAGTAGAGATCCTCCCGGAATCTCCCGGCCTGGGTTTCGGCCCAAAGGTTGCGATTGGTCGCAGCTACGATCCTCACATCAACATCGGTTTCACCAGACTCGCCCACGGGACGGATCGCCTTCGTCTCGATGGCGCGGAGCAATTTGGCCTGGCTTTCGAGGGGAAACTCGGCGAGCTCATCGATGAAGAGCGTGCCTCCGTCGGCCTCTCGAAAGAGCCCTGCCCTGTCATTGTGTGCTCCGGTAAAGGCCCCACGCCTGTGCCCGAACAGCTCGCTCTCGAATAGCTCACGCGGAACACAGGCCGCATTCATTGCGACGAAGGGGCGTGCTGCGCGATTGCTTTGCGCGTGAATCTGGCGCGCGACGACCTCTTTGCCCGTGCCGGTCTCGCCGAAAATGAGGACCGTATCGTCGGTGGGCGCAACGGTGCGGACGAACTCCTGCACCTCGTCGATGATGGAGCTTGCTCCGATCAACGGGGTGGCTTTCGGAAGCGCCCCGGGCTCGGCGCGCCCCCGCTCGAGCAACGCTTGGCGCAGCAGCGGCCTCAACATGTCAGCATCAACCGGCTTCTCTAGGAACGAAAACGCCCCGAGCTGCATCGCCTCGACGGCCGCCTTTACCGTGCCGTGACCTGTCATCACGATGATGCTCGTCGGGGTAAACCCACAGCGTCGCAGCACCTCCAGCCCGTCGATGCCCCTCATCTTCAAGTCGAGCAGCGCGACATCTGGCGGTTCGCTGTCGCAGAGCGCCTCGACCGCTTCCTCGCCGCTGCTCGCCTCCGACACGGCGTAGCCGCCACGCCGCAACGCCTTCGCCATCGCGAAGCGAAAAGCTGCATCGTCATCGATGATCAGGACGCTGCCGTTCATGACCGGGGCGCACGGTGATGCACCCCAGGGTCTTTGGCAAGCGTCTGTGCCCCGACAGGAAGCTGCACACGCGCGCGGGCACCGCTCTGGCCCCTGTTCTCGATCGTGAGATCACCGCCCATCGTCTGAACCAGCATGTACGAGGCGTACAAGCCGAGGCCCGTGCCCTCGCCCGGGGGCTTCGTGGTCGCGAAGGGCTCGAAGAGGCGCCCTTCGATATCCGGATGGATTCCCGCCCCTTCGTCTTCGACGGTGATCTCGACTGCGGAGCCGCGTAGCTCCGCCGACAACCATACACGTGTGCTTCCGGCTTCGCGGTTCGCGTCCAGGGCGTTTTGCAGGAGGTTCACGAGCACTTGCAGCAGTCGATCGGGATCGGCGATTACCACCAAGTCATCGACCGAATCGCTGACGTGGAGCTCCGGACCATCCTCACGCGTGCCAGCAAACACCAGAGCACGCGCGCGCTCGACGATGGGGAGTAGCGGCGCGGATGAATTCAGCCGAAGGCGCGGAAGAGTCCCACCGGTCAACAACGAATGAGTGATCCGACCGAGACGCCCGGTCTCATCACGGATGAGCGCGGCGGATTCCGCGAGGTCGGACTGCAGCGCTTCATCTCCGCCGAGTGACCGAATCGCCTCTCGCATGTCGGCGGCCAACGTTCGGATCGTGGCCAGCGGCGTATTGAGCTCGTGAGCGACGCCCTGTGCCACGCGTCCAAGGCTCGCCAAGCGTTCGGCATGGAGCAGCCGTCGCTCGGCAAGCAGGACCTGAGTGCGATCGACATACAGGTTCATGATGCGCGGCGGAGCCTCTCCTCGGGACGCCAACGGAAAGGACAGCATCTCGTACGATCGCTCGCCAACCGTGAAGCGGCAACGCCCCTCGGCGCCCTCGTCCCGGGCGCGCCAGACGGGACACAGACCCGCCGGTTGGATCTCGCAGTCGCGAGCCGCGACCGGGCATTCCCAGGTACCCTCCGCATTCGGCGGAGGCGCTAGATCGTCGGCCAAGCGATTGCGCCATTCGATATGGCCGTCAGGAGACACGACCTCCAGGCCTGCTTCGAGCTCGTCGAGGGTGTTGGAGATGATCTGGTACTCCAGCTCCGCTTGGTCGCGTGCCGTTGCGAGCGCCCGCTCCCGGTCGCGCAGCTCGCGCACGGCATGGAGCACGACGTAAGCCACGGCCCCCACGGTCGTGGTGAACGCAGCAACGTTACCGATCGTGTCCCATGGCGGTACTGGGTCCCAGGTTCCGATCTGCAACGCGGGCATCCAGTCGACTAGAGCAAGGAAGCCTGCGGCGGCGAGGGCCACCGCGGTCGCGACGAGGGTAGCTCCGGGCCCCCCCAAGATTCCGATCAGCGCGAGGTGAAACACGTAGAAGCCGATGAACGGTGAGGAAATGCCCCCCGCAGCCCACAAGACGACGGTGAGCATGACGAGGTCGACGAGTGCTTGAGCGACCGCCGCTCGCTTGCCGGTGCCCAAACCGGGAGCTCGCCTCTGGAGGAGATAGTTGTAGACACTCCCTACGACCGCCACGAGCAACAAGACCGGCCACGCGACGCCCGGAAAGTAGCCGGCCAAGACCAGGCCCGTCGCCACGAGGACACCAGCCATGGCAACCCACCTCAGGGCGACCAACCAGCGGATGCGAGCAGCGCCAAAATCGTCTCTCTCGCGGGAATCGGCGAACACGCTCGAACGACTGGGTTCCGGGGCCGTCATGGGTTCCTTGGTTTTTGGGGTCGATCGCACCCGTCGGCCAGGGTACAACGACTCGACCCGCCGATGGCAAGCAAATCAAACGAGAGAAAGGTGATCATCACCATCTTGCTGACGTCGACGCTGCTGACCATGCTCGGTATCGCCGGGGTCCTCAGGGGCTCCTATGACCTGTCCCTGGCCCCGCTCCCGGAGGACGTTCGCGAGCTCTACGAACTGGAGGACGAAGTCACCGACGCGCAGGTCCAGCTCCTCGAAGCACAGGTCACCAACCCCTATCGCCGACCGATGGCTGCGGCCAACGTCGTGGTGTCGGCATTGGTGCTCATCGGTAGCTTCATGTTGAGCTGGCGCCGCAAGCTTGCGCTGTGGTGGATCAAGCAGGCCGTGGTAGCGAAACTGATTTGGATCGCGGCATACACCGCCTCACTCGTCTCCCACGTCAAGCTGACATTCGCGCCACTGCCTCTCGAACACCCCGACGGGGCGCTCTCGGAGGTCATCGCCGGCGTGTTTCTCGTCAGCGCGTTTAGCGGTATTCTGCACGTCGCAGCCGCCTACAGAGCCACGCGACCAGACATCGCGGACTTCATCACGTCAAACGCAAAACCATGATGACTAGCCGGGAGCGAAGCCCCGTGGGCGATGCGAAGTATCGACTTTACGGGGTCAAAAATTGATGCGACGCATGATGGCGCGCGGCAGTGCTCGAATCACCGCCATGATGAGTCGCCACGGCGCGGGCGCATATACGACGGGCGCACCGCGGTCGATCGCGCCGAGCACGCGCTGAGCGACGGCGTTGGGCTCGCCAGCGAACGGAGGCGGCTCCAAGCCGGCTGTCATGCTCGTTTTGACGAAGCCAGGTTTGACGGTGATCACGCGCAGGCCATCGGCACGGTGTTTGTGATCCAAACCCTCGAGGTAGCGAGTCAACCCCGCCTTCGCTGCGCCATAGATGATGACTGGCTTACGCCCTCGTTCTCCGGCGACGGAGCTAAACACGCACAAGGTGCCACCACCTTCGTCGAGCAGAGCTTTCCTCGCCACCTCGCAAAACAGGAGGGTGTTGCAGAAATTGATACGAACTAGCTGCTCGGCCAGCACAGGGTCGGCTTCGAGCTCCTCTTGAGTGGCAAAGACACCCGCGGTTACGACGACCGCGTCCAAGCCCCCGAGCGCTTCTCGGGCGGCATCGACGGCAGGGGCAAACGTCTCTGGATTTTCGAGGTCACAAGCCGTGCACCGCACGCGACCGTTCGCGCCACGCGCGCAGAGGTCAGCCGCACTGCGTTCGAGATCAGCGCTGTTTCGGCCGAGAAGGAAAATCGTGTCCCCGCGTTCCGCCGTCAAGCGCGCAAGCGCGCGCCCCATCCCTTTGGTCGCACCCAGAAACGCAACTCTCATCTCAATCCCCTAACAAGCGCACCGACAGCGCGCTTCTAAATCTGTGTTTTGGATCCCAACGATCGCGAACGGCCCTGAACTCGTCGAGACGGGGCCCTTCCATCGCTTCGAAGTGCTCACGCCGCGTGAATGAATCCTTGGCAAGGTAGACGCGCCCGCCTTCCTGCAGCACCTGCTCGTTCAGGGCATCGACGAGCTCCTGAGTGTCGTCGCGCACAGCGATGTCGAGCGCCAGCGTAATACCCGGCCGCGGGAACGAGAGAATGCCATGACTCTCGCGCCCGAAGTCCTTGATGACGCACAGGAAGGAAGCCCCGCCGCGCGCTGTGAGGATATCGAGCACGCGCCGCGCAGAGCCGCGTCCCGCTTCCCGCGGCAGCACGCACTGATACTGAGTAAACCCGCGCCGGCCGTACATCCGGTTCCAAGATCGGATCGCGTCGAGCGGATAGTAGAACGACTCGTGATTGACGATTCCGCTCGAACGCCGACGCCATTGCTTGCGATAGTAGAGCTCGTTGAAGAGCCGGATCGTGAAGCCGTTGAGGATCCACGATGGCCAGTCGAAGCGAAGGCTCGGTTGAAAGCCTTTCTTGGGCGGGTGGGACGGAGCCTGCGACGCATCGGCCCAATGACCAGTCGTGAGAATCCCGCGCCCCATGTTCTTGCCGCCCGCGAGACAGTCGATCCATCCCATGGTGTACGGCCAGTCGTACGCCGCTTCTTCGAGCGCGTCCTGGAACTCGTCGATGTCGTGAATCCGCCGGTTCTCCTGCCAAATCCACTGCGAAGGGATCCGATGCAATCCGAACTCGACCTCGAGGATGTGACCTGTCAGGCCCATTCCGCCAATCGTTGCTCGAAACAGGTCGGAGTGTTGCCCCGGCGAGCACTCGAGCACCCGGCCGTCGGCTACGCGCATCTTGAGCGAGGTGACGTGATGGCCGAAATTTCCGTCCTTGTGCTGGTTTTTTCCGTGAACGTCGGCGGCGACCATGCCTCCGAGAGTGACGAACTTCGTACCGGGGGAGACGGGGGTGAAGTAGCCACGCGGCATCAACAGGCGGTTGAGCTCACCCAACGCGAGCCCCGACTCCGCGCGGAAGAGACCCGTATCCTCATCGAAGCTCAAGATGCGATCGGCGTACGTGGTGTTGAGCACGTCAGGCTGATCGTCAGGAGGCAGGGACGCGTCGCCATAGGAACGGCCGAGGCCTCGTGACAGATTGACGTCGGCGCTGATGCGCTCGAGATCTTCGCCCACGCGCTCGCGCCCACGAGCCGAATGCCGACCCCAACCCGAGAGCGTCGAAAGCGGTGGCTCACGCATGGCTCGGGTAGTGTAGCGCGATGAGGGGCAGGACCCTAGCGTCCACGCTTTGGCGCGAGCGCCTTGCGAAGCTCATCGGCACGATCCGTGCGCTCCCACGTGAACGTCTTCTCGGTGCGGCCG
>CAZHPJ010000017.1:0-15068 GCA_964534585.1 uncultured Sandaracinaceae bacterium
GACCGCCGTGACGAGCGACGCGCCATCTAGATTTGGACCCCAGTTCTGGTACAGAATCGTCGGCTCGGTGCCCGAATCGCGGACTACGTCCATGCGCTCCCAAACCGTCATGCGGCGCTTGGCATGCTGCTTTCCAATCTGCACGGGGCCCGCAGCGGTGCGTGGACGCCCGCGTAGCTGCTCGCCTTCTCGAAGGGCTGCATCGTAAGGGCCACCTCCCTGCGCATGTTCGGTGGGCGAGCGGTTTTCGCCATCCAATTCGAATGGATTGCGAAGGCTTGGCGTCACAATGTCCTTGTCGGGCATAACTACATTTGCCTACATCGGCCAGCGCCCGAACTACGGGCTTCGCGGCGCACGGCCTTTTACGGGTTTTGGCGTCCGAAAGCCAGCGGACACCGGTCCAGCGCTCAGATGCCTATGGCGCAGACTTAGAAATCCGCGAAAATCCAGGGCTTCATGGCCATCACGCAAGAAACTCGGCGCGCTCTAGATGTCGCGGAGCGCGCAGCGCTCGAAGCCGGCAAGCTCGTGATGAAAGGCTGGCGCTCCGTCGGAGAGATCTCCCACAAGGGGCGCTTCGACTTGCTGACCGAATACGACCTCGCGAGCGAGCGCCTGATCTGCGAGCATCTCTCACGAGAGTTTCCAACGCACCGGATCGTCGGAGAAGAAGGCGCAGAGAGTGGTGAAGGCGAGCTAGTCTGGTACGTCGACCCGATCGACGGGACGACCAATTTCGCGCACGGGCACTTTTTCTTCGCCATGTCGATCGCGCTCTATCGCAAGTCGCAGGGGCTGGTCGGCGTCGTCCATGCGCCAGCACTCGGCGTCACCTGGAAAGCGGCGAAGGGCGGGGGTGCCTTTCGCAACGGCGAACGCTGCTCGGTGTCGACGCGCGACCAGCTCGAGGACGCGGTCTGCGCAACCGGGTTTCCCTACGACCGTTGGTCGAACCCCGACAACAACCACGCGGAGCTCGCACTGTTTCTGCAGCGAGCGAGAGGCATTCGGCGTTGTGGCGCCGCTTCGATCGACCTCTGCTTAGTCGCTGACGGCACATACGACATCTATTGGGAGCAGGCGCTGAACGCCTGGGACATGTGTGCGGGCGCCCTGCTCGTGCAGGAAGCGGGCGGCCAGCTATCGACCTACGGGGGCGACACGGCAGACCCACGCACCGGAAAGCTAATTGCATCCAATGGGGTGTTGCACGAAGCTGCGGTTCGAACGATTGGTGAGGCACGTAACAAACTTCCTCCCTACGAGTCGTGAATCACGCCCCACCGACCGATACACTGGGTTTGATGGGGGTCGAAGGGGAGCAACGACAAGACTGGGAGCCGGAGGCCGCCGCCTCCGTAGAGACGCTTGCTGCCCACGTACCTCTGAGCGCCCAAGAGCGATGGGTGATGGTGAATACGATCGCTGGGCGGCATCTCGTCATCATGATGACCTGTGCCGGGATTGCATACCTCGGGTTATCCGCGGGCCATTGGTCCCCCGACTTCGATCAAACCGGACTCACGTTGATGACGATGTACGGGCTCACCGGGGTTGCGATGCTCGCGCTGGCATGGCGTGCGCATCGGCAAGCCCCTCCACTCATGTGGTCGGTGCACATCGCTGGTGTCGTCTTTCTCGTGGTTACGGCGACCGTCACGCTCGGCTATGCGCTCAGCGGTGACCCATCGGATTTCTACATCTATCTGTTGGTCCAATTCGCGGCAAGCGCAGTAATGCACAGCCGGAGGTGGGTGGTCGCGATCATGATTCTCGGAGACCTCGGTTGGGGTACCACCTCACTTTGGGTTGAAGGCGTGAACTGGTTGCGGAGCACCGGATACCTCATCGGTTTTTCCGCGGTCGCGGTCGGCATGAACTACGTTCGCGGCCGCACCCTCGTCCGCATGGAGGAGCTCCGGCTCGCTGCAGAACGGGCCTCGCGAGCGAAGACCGAGTTCTTAGCCAACATGAGTCATGAGGTCCGTACACCGATGAACGGCGTCCTAGGTCTGAGCGCCTTGCTGCTCGACACCAAGCTCGACGGCAAGCAGGAAAAAATGATCACGGCGATCCGCGAGTCTGCAGACGCCCTCATCGGCATCGTCAACGACATCCTCGACTTCTCGCAGCTGCAGAAGGGCCAAGTAGACCTCGCGCACGCGCCGTTCGATATGAGCGTCCTCATCGATGGCGTGACCGCCCTCATGCGACCTCGCGCGGCCGCCAAGGGGCTCCAGCTCGACTCTGAAATGAAGGGGTTCACGAGCCGACCGTTCATCGGCGACGGAGGCCGCATCCGGCAAGTCCTCCTCAACTTCGTCAACAACGCCATCAAATTCACCGAGTCTGGCGGTGTGCTCATCAGCGCAGAGGTCGTCGAGAGCGCGGACCCAGCTCGCATCCGCCTTTCGGTGCGGGACACGGGCGTGGGTATCCCGGAGGAGTCGCTTCTCCGGATCTTCACTCGTTACGAGCAGAGCGGCGGGGGCTCGAACCGCAGCTCCGGCGGGAACGGACTGGGGCTAGCGATCACCAAGCAGCTCGTCGACCTGATGGGCGGAAAGCTCGGAGTGAAGAGCACGGTCAACGAGGGAACGAGCTTCTGGGTGGAGATCGACCTCGAGACAGCACCGGAAGAGACTCTGCGAGTCGCTGACTCGACTGGGGTGGGTGATCGGTTGATCCGCGAGGGCGCCCGCGTGCTGGTCGCGGAGGACAACCCGACCAGCCGCATGGTGACCGAAGCACTGTTGAAGAAGCTCTCGTGCCGGGTCGACATCGCGGTCGACGGACGGGAAGCGCTGAAGAAGGTGAAAGCCAACGACTACGACGTCGTGTTCATGGATTGCTACATGCCGCTGATCGACGGCTTCCTGGCAACGCAGCGGATTCGGCGGTCACTGAAGAACGAGATGCTCCCCGTCATCGCGCTGACGGCAAGCGTCACCGAAGAAGACCGAGCGCGCTGCCTCGAAGCAGGCATGAACGACATGATCGGCAAGCCGGTCCGGATCTCGATGCTAGCCAAAGCACTGGAACGATGGGTTCCCGTCCCCGGCAGCCGTTCGATGAGACCGGTATCGACAATTCCGCCGCCCGCTGCGCTCGATCTCAACATGGTCCGCCAGCTCGTGTCGCTCGACGGAGAAGACGACGACTTCATCCAAGACGTCATGGTGAGCTATGTCGAGCAGCTCAAAGCCTCGGTGAAGAAGCTCAGCGAGACGTTGGACGACGGGGACGTGGAGAACGCGCACCTGACGGCCCACTCGATCAAAGGCGCCAGTAAGCAGATTGGCGCGACGCGCGTCGGCGAGCTTCTTGGCCGTATCGAGCGCGAAAACGACCTCGAAGCAGCAAGGCAGCTCCTCGAACAGATCGACGAGGAAGTGCCCCGCGTCGAAGAGGCGGTGCAGGCCCTACTCCGCCGCTCGCGCCGCGCAGGTTGACCTCCGCACACTAGATGTCCAAGTTGGTGACGTTGAGGGCATTGCTCTCGATGAACGCTCGCCGAGGCTCGACTTGGTCGCCCATCAACACGCTGAAAAGCTCTTCCGCCTCTAGCGCATCTTCGATGCGCACCTGTAGGAACATCCGCGTGTCCGGATCCATGGTCGTCTCCCAGAGCTCTTCCGGATTCATCTCGCCGAGCCCTTTGTAACGTTGAATGACGAGGCCCTTGCGGGCGCGCGCATCGACCACCGCCCACAGCGCCTCGACGTCGGTAGCCTCTGAAGGCTCGCCTGCCGGCTGGCCATGTTTGTCGAGCCCGGTCAACACGAAGGGCGGCTTTCCCAACGCTCGAATTCCCTGGTAGATCTGGCGAAGCTCAGAGACGTTTCCTGCGGAAAGGAAATCGAAATCGAGCGTCGTGACTCGACGCGTGCCGCCATCGTCCGTTTCGATGATGACGCGATGCCGGTCGTGCTCATCGTCCCGCTCAATCGTCGCCTCGAGCTCGCCCTGGCGCTTGGCGTGGACGTACTTCTCGAGCGCCTCGATCGCAGCCTCGACCTTTTTTCGGTCGGCAAGGTCCTCGACCTCCAGGTCGTTCGCGGTGACGAGTGCCTCGACGATGAGTGGGTCCGCGCGATGCCCGACGTTCTCGAGAAGCAGACGGAAACGGGCAATGTCTTTGAGCAGATTACGCAGTGGCTCGCCAGTGAGCTGGGTGCTGCCCTCTTTCATGCTGAGCCGGATGTTGTCGGTGCCGAGCTCGTTCAGGTACCGGCTCAACGCGTCGTCGTCTTGCAGGTAGCGGAGCTTCTTGCCTTTCCTCGCTTTGTAGAGAGGGGGCTGCGCGATATAGAGGTAACCTTTGTCGATCAACTGCGGCATCTGCCGGTAGAAGAACGTCAGCAGCAGCGTACGGATGTGCGCCCCGTCGACGTCCGCGTCCGTCATGATGATGACCTGGTGATAGCGGAGCTTCTCGATATCGAAGTTGTCGCCGCCCGCAACCCCGCAGCCCAACGCCGTGATCAGCGTGCCGATCTCCGCGCTGGAAAGCATCTTCTCGAAGCGAGCGCGCTCGACATTGAGGATCTTCCCGCGCAGCGGCAAGATCGCTTGGAAGCGTCGGTCGCGCCCTTGCTTCGCGCTGCCACCGGCGGAATCACCCTCAACGATGTAGATCTCGCTCTCACTTGCATCCTTGCTTTGGCAGTCCGCGAGCTTGCCTGGAAGCGTGCTTGCGTCGAGGACGCCCTTGCGCTGCACCATCTCACGCGCACGGCGTGCGGCCTCACGGGCGCGAGCGGCGAGTACCGTCTTGTTGACGATGCGCTTGCTGGCCTTTGGGTCTTCCTCGAGGTACTGGTTGAGCTTCTCGTTGACGATGCTCTCGACGATGCCCTTGACCTCACTCGACACCAGCTTGTCTTTGGTCTGCGAGGAAAATGACGGGTCCGGGTGCTTGACCGACATGATGGCGGTAAGCCCCTCGCGCACGTCCTCGCCGCTGAGTGGGTTCTTCAGGTCTTTCAGGAGCTTCTCGCGCGACCCGTATTGGTTGATGACGCGCGTGAGGGCCGTGCGGAGGCCGGTCAGGTGGGTGCCCCCGTCACGATTGAAGACGTTGTTCGTGTAGGGAAAAATCGACTCGTTGTAGGAGTCGCTCCACTGCATCGCGATCTCGACATCGACGCCGTCCTTGACCGCATGAAGGTAGATGACGTCATCGTGAAGCGGCGTCTTCTTCTTGTTGAGCGATTCGACGAACTCGCGAATCCCGCCCCCGAACCTGTGGGTGACCTTCTTTCCGTCACCCCGCTCGTCTTCGAGTGAAACCTCGAGGCCGGCGTTGAGAAAGGAGATCTCTCGCAGGCGGTTGTTCAGCACCTCGAAGCTGAAGTCCGTCATGGTGAAGATCTCGGGGTCGGGCTTGAAGGTAACTTTGGTCCCTTTCTTGGTGCTCGTTCCGATCGCCTTCAGTGGCTCCTTAGGGACACCGCGTTCGTACTCTTGGAACCAGAGCTTGTTTTCGCGACGAATCTCCATCTTGAGCCATTCGCTCACCGCGTTGACGGCACTGACGCCGACGCCGTGCAGGCCGGCAGACACCGAGTAGCTGTCGCTGTTGAACTTCCCGCCCGCGTGAAGCTGGGTCATCACCACCTCGGCGGCGCTGACGCCCTTTTCGTGCATGCCGACCGGAATGCCCCGCCCGTTGTCGACCACGGTGACCGAACCTTCTGAGTGAACGATGACTTGAACGGCGTCACAGTGGCCCGCCAAATGCTCATCGACCGCGTTGTCGACCGCTTCCCAAACCAGGTGGTGGAGCCCGCTTCCGTCGTGCGGATCACCGATGTACATACCCGGCCGCTTCCGGACAGCCTCGAGCCCTTCGAGCACCTGAATCGCACTTTGATCGTACTCTGGTGCAGACGAGCTCGGTTCCGCGATCGGGAGGTCAGCCATGGGTGAGTTTCTAGCCTCGAAGGGGGGGCGACGCAAGGTCTGATGCAGCCTCTAACCTATTGATCTGACAACTAAAATTCTGGAAGTCAGAACTCTACTCGCCGAGGACTCGCCGACGGGTCAATCGCACCGAGAGAAGGGTGCTCGGAACGAGCAAAAGAGCCGTCGATCCGAGCAGCCCAACGAAGTGTAGGCCGGGGTTTCCGATCACCAAAAGGCCGCGTGCGCACTCCGCGAGTTGGTACACGGGGTTGAGCTGCATGAGCGCCCATATCGCTCGGCTCTGCGGCTCGATGGGAAAGAACGTATTGCTGACCAGGCTCAACGGCCAGCCGATCAAGAACACCGGATAGTTCATGTGATCGATCGCCGGAACAATCGCCGTGAAGATCAACGCGAACGAAGCAAACGCACAACCTGCTATGAATCCAAGAAAGGGCATGAAGACCAGGAACTGAACCTTCACGTCGACGACGCCGAGCAGGTCGAACAGCGCAATCACCAACGACACCATCGAGATGTTCACCATCCCGCGTACCGCGCCCCACAGGATCTCACCCCAGACGACACTCGGCAGCTCGACCTGAGTCGCAAGGAGGCCGTCCCAGGTCTTCTGATAGAACATTCGGACATACGCCGAGTAGAGCGCTTCGTAGTACGGCGTTCCGAAACCCGTATAGGCGATCAACCCTGCAGCAACGTAGGTCGCATAGTTGATATCCACCCCGCGGTAGCTGAGGTCTTCGATATAGCCACCGAAACCGATGCCGAACGCGATGAAAAAGAACACTGGTTCCATCGCGGGCGGGATCACGGCCGTACGCCAGTTCCGCAGAAAAACCAGGGCATTCCGGCGAAACACAGCCCAGGAACGCCAATCTGCGACGGCGGTGAGGCTCCTCAACCCACTCATTCGAACCTCCCGTTGCGCCGCGCCAGCGCAATGAAGAGGTCGTCGAGATTGGGTGGGCGCACTTGCCAAGTAGCTTCGGTGAAGCGTGCGGTGAGCTCGACGAGATCCTCTTTGCTCACAGGGACACGAAGCTCGCCCAGCACGGTCGCCACCTGCTCTGCGCCTCGGGCTTGCAACCATGCGGCGATCTCTTCGCGCGCAGGCTCACCGCGCGGCACGATGATGACATGGTCGCCGAGGACGCTGTCGATGACGCGATGCGGCTCGCCGTGCACGACGCTTCGGCCCTCGTGGATGACGAGTAACTCGTCGCTCAATCGCTCGGCCTCGTCCATGTAGTGCGTCGTGAGCACGATCGCCAAACCCTCGGCGCGCATGCTGTCGATCAACTCCCACACGTCGAGCCGCGCGCTTGGATCGAGACCCGTCGTGGGCTCGTCCAGGAACAACACAGTCGGCCGATGCACGATCGAGCGCGCGATCAGGAGCCGCCGGACGAAACCGCCTGAGAGCACATGCGGCGAGGCATCGGCGTACGGAGCGAGCTCGAACCGGTCGAGGAGCTCTGCGACGCGGCCTTCGAGGTCGTCGACTCGCGGTCGGAAATAGCTCGCGTAGATGAAAAGGTTCTGCGCGACCGTGAAATCGTAGTCGAGCGAGTCGTCCTGCGTGCACACGCCAATCGAGCGCTTAGCCTCGGCGCGATTCTCGGAAAAGCGCTGGCCGGCGTAGTATATCGATCCGTCGTCCGGCGGAACGAACCCATAGAGCATCCGCAAGGTGGTCGTTTTGCCCGCTCCGTTGGGGCCGAGAAGCCCTAGCACCGTGCCCCGGTGGCAGGAGAGGTCGAGCCGATCGACGACTACCCGGTTCCCGTAGCTCTTGGTCAGACCGCGTGCTTCGAGAATTGCTGTCGTCATCGCGAAACCACCCCGGAAGGTGACGGAACATGCGTGAACATCCTACAATGGCAATGCGACCGCCCTCGTTATCGAAACGGTGGCGACGCGGAGCACAAATGGCCCGGCCGCCTACATACGACGACGAAGCACCTCTGAAGACCGTTGGGCGCGTGTTCGACAGCCGTTGGATGATGGCATTCGCCGTGCTGGCGGTGCTAGTGGCGATCGCTTGGGCATTGATGGAGCGGAGCCCTACCGCAAGACCATCGGGGGCGCCGGACCGTGAAGTCCCAATGGCCACGGTCGAGCTGCTCGGTGTGCCACCCGGGGGGGAAGTGTCGCTCGACGGCAGGAGAATCGGCAACACCTTGTTCGGCGTTGCGCCGGGTGTGCGGCACGCCCTCGAGGTGACGGACGGGAACGGCCGGAGTTGGCGTCAGGTGTTCCTCGCCGAGGGGTCGCTGTCACTGGTGGTCGAGCTCCGCACGCACTTCGTGGAGGTCGAAGTGTCGCCTAACGATCCGGGGACGGAGAAGAACTGACGTTGTAGCCGCGGAGCTGCGCGGACACCGTCACGAAGCGATCGCTCACATTCAAACGCATCGTCGAGCCGACCAACACGGGACCGACCCCCGGGCAGTACACGGTGCGCACTTCGAGCTCTAGCTTGCCGCCAGTTTCCAAGACTTCGACGCATTGGTCGAAGGTGCCCGCATCCGTCTCCACCGTGGTGTCGAGGGAAATCAACCGCGCGGTGCGGCCTCCACGGCCGGGCCAGGTCGCGCCCTCCGAGAGCGGAGCGCGGACTACCCAGACATCGCCCGGCGGCACTCGAATGCCCTCGGCAAGCACTTCATAGCGCACGATCGCCTGCCCGGTGTGCACCTCCGCAATGCGCCCATCGAACGCCTCGACTCGAGTGACCGCAAGCGTCGTTGAAGCCTCGCCGGTGTCGACGTCGTAGGACCAGGCATTGCCCGCTTGCAGCGGGTAGAGATCGCTTGGATCGATCACTGTGTGAGACGGCGGCCGAGGACTCTTCCCTGCACAAGCTGCCACCAAACACAGTGCCGCGACGGCGGCATGGACGCCGGGGGTCATACGAGGTGAGCTTAGCAGCTCCAATGTAGGCAGTGAGCGCATATTCGCGATGGGCACGGCTCCTGTTAGGATGCAGAAGTGACCGCGAAGAAGACAATCCTCGTTCTCGATGACGATCCTTCCGTACGGCATATGCTCCAAGTCCTGCTCGAGCAGGATGGGCATGCCGTCATCGCTGCGGGCGACGTCCGTTCGGCGCTGGCTCAGTGTAAAGTGCAGCTGCCGGACTTGATGGTCGTCGACCTGATGCTTCCCATCGAAGACGGTGAAATGTTCCTGCGTGAGTTCCGCCGCCGCTGGAGGCGCAGCGAGGTGCCCGTCGTCCTTCTGAGCGCCAGCACGGCACGAAACGAGATCGCGCGACGCCTCAATGTCGAGGCATCGCTCCCGAAGCCCTTTCTGGCCGAGGACTTACGGGCCCTCGTGACGATGCACATTCGAGGTCGAGAGACTATCGCCGCAGGCTGACGATCGAATCGTCCGACCTTGCCTCACGTGGTATGAGCCGCGACATGGACAAGGTGTATGCCGATGGGTTGTTCTCGGGCGAAGTCATTTTGATCACCGGTGGCGGGACGGGAATCGGCCTCGTCTCGGCGACCGAAATGGGCCTCTTGGGGGCCAAGGTGGCGATCTGCGGAAGGCGCTCTGAGCCCTTGAAGAACGCGGTGGTGGAGCTCGAGTCCAAGGGCATCGAGGCGTTCGGCGCCCCATGTGACATACGAGAGCCCGAGGCGATCGTGGCGTACGTGGACGCAGTGCTCGAACGCTTCGAGCGCATCGACGTGCTGATGAACAACGCTGGTGGGCAGTTTCCTACGACTGCCGAGGCGCTCTCGCCCAAAGGTTTCGCTGCGGTCATTCGCAACAACCTGGTGGGCACCTGGAGCATGACGCACGCGGTCGCCAACAAAGCGATGATCCCGCAGAAGCGAGGGCGGATCGTCAACGTCATTGCGCAGATCATCCGCGGGTTCCCAGGCATGCTGCACACTGGGGCTGCGCGTGCGGGCGTGGACAACATGACGAAGACGCTTGCGGTGGAATGGGCCGTCCACGGCATCCGGGTCAACGCGGTTGCACCCGGCGTGATCGTCACCAGCGGCACCAAGCAGTACCCGCCGGAGCTCCTCGACAACGCGGAGAGGGCCAACCCGCTACACCGGCTCGGCACGGCCGAGGAAGTGTCTCATCTGATTACGTACCTCGCGTCGCGCTACGCCGACTTCGTGACGGGCCAAACCTTCTACATCGACGGCGGCGCCAGCATCTGGGGCGAACAATGGTTGATCCCCGAAGACGTGCCGAAGTACCCGCCCTATCCGGTGCCCGGACGCGGCTAGGGGCTGGGCTTCTGCTGGAAGACGCTGATCAGGTAAGCGCAGCCAACTCCGACGAAGTAGAGCAGCACGAGCGGGATCAGCATCATCACCATTGTGTAGACGTCCTGTGGCGTGAGCAGCATCGAAATGAAGGCTGCGCACACGATCCACCACCGCGAGAACCTCAACAGCTGCCGCCACGTTACGATGCCTGCGCCGGCGAGGAAGGTCACGATGACCGGAACTTCGAAGACGATGCCGAACGCGAGCAACATCCTGCGGAAGAACGGCATGTAGTCTTTGACGAAGAGCGTCGCGACCAAGGTCTCGTCGCTGAAACCAAGCAATACGGTAAAGGCTTCGGGGAAGACGAGCTTGTAACCGAAAACCGCCCCGCCAACGAAACATAGCGTCGACGCGATGATGAACGGAATGGCGAGCGCCTTCTCTTTCTTGTACAGCCCCGGCGCGATGAACATCCAGAGCTGCCAGAAGATCCACGGGGAAGCGAGGAGCAGCCCCGCAATGAGGGAGTTCTTCATGTACATCATGAAGGCATCCGCCGGCCCGGAGAATCGCAGCACTGCGTGACCGGGCAGCTCGAGCTTTTCCCAAGCCGGCTGAAGCGGCGCGACCAGGAAGTCTTTGATCTCTTTCTTGAAGGCCCAACCGACAGCAACGCCCGGAATCAGCCCGAGGATGGCGCGCAACAAGCGTGAGCGCAGGTCTCCAAGATGCTGGAAGAACGTCATCTCCCGATCGTCCTCGGGAACCCGTGCCGGCTCAGGCTCGGGGATTTGGATCTGCTCGGACGTCATGAATGCTTTGCCTCAGCAGGCCCATCCGCTTCGGGTGCGGGCTCGGAGACATCGGTCGCAGGCCCATCCGCTTCGGGTGCGGGCTCGGCGGAGACATCGGTCGCAGGCCCATCCGCTTCGGGTGCGGGCTCGGGCTCATCGGGTGCGGGCTCGGGCGGAGTCGCGCTTGCCGCTTTCGTCGCTTCCGGGCTCGGCGCGGGCGTCTTGTCGTCGACCGGGACGGGTCGCGCTTTCGGCGGACGGACGGGAGGTGCGCGAAACGGATCTCCCTCACGCATCAGCTCGTCTAGCCCGATCGCGTCTTTGAACTCGCGGCTCGCGTTCCGTACCTGCCGAAGCCCCTTGCCAACCGTGCGCATGAACGTGGGCAGCCGGTCGGGCCCCACGGCCAACAGGACGATCACGAGGAAGAACGCTAACTCGGTCGGGCCAATGCCAAACATGAGCCCCAAAGATGAATCGTTGCACCCCCGAAAGGCAACCAGAGGCACCAGCGGGTCGCCCCCAGGAACAACCGCCCTGTATTGACGCTGGTCACGACGCGAAACGTATCTGACGAAGGCGTTCGACTGCACGATTCATGGTGCGAACGCGCCTCTCATACTCGCGCGTCAGCTCCTGAATGTGGTTGGCCGCCGCCAGGGTCTGCTCCGAGCTCTCCGAGTGCTTCCGGTGAGACTGATGGAGCTGGAGAACCATGTCGGAGATGCTCTCGATGGCGCTAGTCATCTGGCGGCCACCCTCGGCCTGCTCCTGACTGCTGCGCTCCATCTGCTGAGTGATCAGCCGCATGTTGTCCGCGCTCTTCATGATCAACTCCGACCCGCGCGCCTGCTCGGCGGTCGCCGCGGCGATCTGCTGGACGGTCTCTGCAATGCGTCCGATCGCATCGGTCACCTGCTTCGAGCCTTTGGCCTGCTCGACGGTCGCCCGCGCAATACCGCGCACCATGGCAGTCGACTGCCTCGTCGACTCGAGGATCTTCTTCAGCGCGCTCTCGGCTTCGGCGCTCACGGTCACACCTCGGTCGACGGTGCTCGCGCCACGCTCGACGGCTTCGATCGCGTTCTTCGTTTCTTCCTGAATCGTCTTGATCAGGTCGGCGATTTCTTTCGTAGAAGCGCCTGCACGCTCGGCGAGATCCTTGATCTCGTCCGCAACGACCGCAAAACCTTTGCCGTGCTCGCCGGCCTGCGCAGCGATGATCGCCGCGTTCAACGCGAGCAGGTTCGTTTGCTCGGCTACGTCGTCGATGACGTTCAAGATGTCGCCGATCGCCTCGATCCGGGCGCCCAGGTTGGAGATCGTGCTCACCGCCTGTAGTGAGGACGACTTGATGCGGTTGATCTCGTCGGTGATCTTGTGAATCGACTGAGCGCCCATTTCCGCGTCGCTTGCGACCTCCTCCGAAAGTCGCGCAGTTTCGTTGGCGTTCGACTGGACCTGGTCGATTGAGACATCCATCTCGTTCATCGAAGAAGATGTCTCTTCCGCGGTCAGCGCGAGCTCGTCGACGTTCCGCGCGACCTCCTTGATGCTATAGGTCATCTCCTCAATCGACGACGCGGTCTCGCGGACGCTCGACCCGAGGTTGCCCATGTTCTCGGCGACCTCATGGTTCGTTGCCGTCATTTGCAGGATGCTCGAGGCGCTCTCTTCGGTGCTCGACGACAAAGCCTCGACCCGGTCGCTGATCGCCTGCAACGAGATCGCCATCGATTTCAGGGCGCGAGCCGTCTCTTCGACGGCCACCATCTGCTCGCCGAGGCCGCTCGAAAGCGCCTTCACGTTCTCGCCGATGACGACCTCGACCTCTTCGATCTCCCCGTGGATCGCTCGAATCTGTGCATCCACTTCTTCGATCTCGATCGACGCGGGTAAACCCGACGCGATGATCAACATCCCGAGCAATCCGAGCACTGCCGCAGCGATGCCGGCGATGGACGCTCCCTGTACGCCCACCAACACACCGGAAATGACCCCGACGGGCCCTACGGCGAACGCGAGTGCGAAGCACAAGAAACCGGGAACGAGATAGTGACTCTTGGCGATTGCCCGAAACATGACCCCCCGCTACTAACCAAGGTCAGGGTATCGAACCCGGGGAGGCGCAGGCAAGTTCCCCCGCCCCTTGGCGGAAGGTTGAGGGAAGGACTGGGGATCTTCCGTTCAGAGCGGGTTCGTCAAAAGCTGCATCGCGATTTGGAGCGCCAGAGAGTAATCCCCCTCCATTTTGAGCTTGCCGCCCAAAAACAGCTCCTGAACCGTGAGCTCGCCGCGCTGGACCGACTCCAAGTCCGAGAATTGTAGCTCGGCGGTGAAGCCGGGCTCTTGGGGCACCTCGGGGACGTTGAAACCAATGCGAATCTCGACGTCACCGAGATCGGGCACCCCCCGGAGCGTGACGTGACAGGTCATGGGCTGACCGGCGAGCGCATCCTCGAATCGCTTGGATGCGGTCTGAGCGGCCCCGATCGCCACCTCATCATCGTCGAGAGCCCCGTTTTTCGCGACTTCCCCGAGCAGCAGCCGGGCCGCGTCGCCCGGAAGCGCTGCGGTGATCTTGATGGGCACGCCATCGGCGGGGGCGTCGCCCGCACTGAGCACCCCTTCACTGGCCGAGAGTACTATCGGCGATTGATCGTCGATCTGGAGGCTGGCCGCCCCCGTAACGCCCTTCACGTCATCGAGGATGCGTTGGGCGCGCGCATCGCCGCCGGCAGCGCGGCTTTCGAGGACTTCCACCCCCCTGGCGAAGAGCTTGGGAAAGCTCTCCCGAAGGAACTCAGTTGGTACAGCGGTCATGTGGCGCGGAGTGTAGCCAACAACCACAACAGCACCAAGCTGGCGAAATCGAGCAGAATCGGCCACCATCACGACAATGTCGGATGAGGAGCACCGACCTACTGTCTTGATGGTAGGCCAGGGCGAGCCGATGCAGGCAGCGTTGGGGGAAGCGCTTCGGCGCCATGGGGTATCCGTCGCTGTGTGTGCAACGGCAGAGCTCGAACAGGCGGTTCGTGTGTATGCACCGGACTTGGTAGTTCTGATCGGCGACGCGGCGATCCGTGGAGGCGCGAGCGTCGTGCGGCGCATGGCGGCGAATCGTGCGACCGATGTATTGCCGATAGCGATCGTCTCGAACGATACAGTGCTCGAGCGCGAGGGGCAGAACTTCCGAACGGGCGCCGTAGCGATCGTTCCGCGGGGCGCCGGTGCAGACACCATCGCGCGACGGCTTGCCGAGCTCGCCGACGAGGTGCCGCAACGGCCGGGGATCGTGACCGGTGAGATCAACGAGGATAATCTTCAAGACGTCGTCAACCTCGTCTCCAACGACACGAAGACCGGGATTCTGAGCATTCGCTCTCCGAAGGGCGTGCTCGAAGGCATGCCGATGGTCGTCGAGACCGAACGCGCCTCCGCACACAACACGGAGCTGATCCTCGAACGCCTGCGTGAGGCCATGGAGGCGTCTGAGCCACTGGAGTACGAGTTCCACGAAACGAGTGGCGGCCGACTCTCCTCGTGGCCGACGGAAGCGGATACCGCCGACGTCGACCTGACCCAATTGCAGGGCGCGCGGGTGGTCATTCTCGATTCCGACGAGCTCCGCGCCGAGAAGCTCGCTCACGTCCTGAGCGCACGTGGTGTTCAAATCGCGGCCGCGGATTTTTCGACGGCGGTGATCCCAAGGATTCGCGAAGTCGATCCGCAAGTCGTCGTGCTGGATTCGGGCGCGGTCGGTGGCCAAGGCATCGAGTTCGTGCGGGCGATGCGAAAAGACCCTCAGCTGCGCTGGGCGTCGATGTTGGTCGTGCGCTGGGAAGACTTCTGGCCGGCCTCCGCCTCGGACGCCGAGCCGGACCTGGCGCAGCTAGCCGGCCGGATTCTCCCCATGATCGATCAAGACGCGGAAATGGCGCGCCGCGTAGAGGACGAAGTCGACTTCGACACCAGGCTAGAGCTCATCGGCCCAGGGCGTTTGCTTCGCGCGCTCGGTTCGATGCCCGGCGTCCGCCACGTGGCCATCGGCGGACACAAACGGACCGTCGAAATCGACATTGCGGACAACTCGATCGTG
>CAZHPJ010000018.1:0-9463 GCA_964534585.1 uncultured Sandaracinaceae bacterium
AGGGCGTCGTCTACGACACCACGCCAGAGCGGATGTTCGAGCAGCTGCACATGCTGCATCCGGCGCTCCGCAACAAGCGCATGCGAACCTACACGGAGATCATCGCCGACGAGACCCACAAAATCATCCGCGACTGGGGCGACGAAGGGCAGATCGAGGTCTGCGAGTTCTTCGCCACCCTGACGAGCTTCACCTCGAGCCGCTGTCTGCTCGGTGAAGAGTTCCGAAACGACATGAGCGAGGAATTCGCGAGGGTGTATGAAGACCTCGAGGCGGGTATCGTTCCGTTGGCGTACATCAACGCGTATCTTCCCATTCCGGCGTTTCGGAAGCGTGACCGCGCGAGGGCGCGTCTTGGGGAGATGGTGTCGACCATCATCGAGCGGCGCCGGCGCAAGGGCATCCAATCGGAGGACTTCACGCAGACTCTCATGGAGTCCAAGTACTCCGATGGCACTTCCCTCACCGATCATGAGATCGCCGGCATCCTCATTGCGGCGATGTTTGCCGGACACCACACCAGCTCGGTGACCACCGCTTGGTCCTTGCTCGAGCTCCTACGAGCGCCTGACTACTACGACAAAGTTCGCACCGAGATACGCGAGCGTTTCCCGGAGGGCGAGGGCTACACCTTTCAAGCGATGCGCGACCTCGAAAGGACCGAGTGGGCCATCAAGGAGGCGCTGCGCATTCACCCACCGCTCTTCATGCTGTTCCGCGCTGCCATGGAGGATTGCGAAATCTACGGCTACCAGATCAAGAAGGGCGATTGGGTCTCTGTCTCGCCGATCGTTGCCCATCGTGAGAACGAGGTCTTCGAGAATGCCCTCGCATACGACCCTGACCGCTACGGGCCAGGGCGCGAAGAAGACCGAAGGCCCTTCGCGTATGTTTCGTTTGGAGGCGGCCGGCACAAATGCCTCGGCAACGCCTTCGCCATCTTACAGATGAAAACCATCTTCGGGGTCTTGCTCAACAACTATGACTTCGAGCTTGCAGGCGATCCGATGGATACCGACTTTGGACGTATCGTGCTCGGGCCCAAGCCCCCAATCAACGTTCGCTACCGTAAGAGAGGAACAAACGATGCCCGCGTTTCCGCGTGAAGAATTGGAAGAGATGATGGAGCGCTGGCTCGAAGCCAACCGCAATGCCGAACGGGAGGGTGACTGGAGCACCTACCTCGGTGCGCACTACACCGATGACGCCGTGTATCGCTGGAACGTCGGCCCGAACGAAGAGTTCTGGGCACGCGGGCTGAAAGAGATCAAAGAGGTCGCGCTCGGATACCACATGCAGGGCTTCGAAGACTGGGCGTACCCGTACGACACCGTGCTCATCGACGAGAAGCAGGGCCAGGTGGTCGGGTTCTGGCGGCAAGTAGCGCCGTTCAAGCGTGCCGATGGGAGCGATTACGAAATCGCTGGGGTTGGCGGTTCGTGGTTCAAGTACGCCGGCGACTTCAAGTGGAGCTGGCAGCGCGATTTCTTCGACTTCGGCAACGCCAAGTCGATATTCATCGAGCTCGCGGGCGGTGGCCATCTCAACCCCACGATTCGCGCCAAGATCCATCGCCAAGTCAAGGCGGGCGCTGAGCTGTTGCCAGGTCACGAGAAACTTCGTCCGGAACCCGGCAAGCTCGAGAAGCTCAAGAACCTTCAAGCGATGGTTCGTATCGCCCTCTTTGGATGAGCGGCATGACGACCGATGGCGCTCCGCGCTGGTTCTCCGAGAACCCGAGCAAAGCGTGGGGCGAGAAGTTCTTCCTGTTCTACTCGCCGATCTGGATGACCATGATGGGGCTGGTGATGGGTTTCGGCGTCACCGCGCGTGTAGGTGAGTGGGGATTTCTGGCCATTGGTGTTGCCGTAGCGCTCCCGTTGGTGGCGGTGCCCGCCCTGATCCACGACGAAAGATCGCTCGGCCGCCGTTGGTACCAAACGTATTGGTTCAAAGCGAACCTCTACATCGCGATCTTCAACTTCGCTGCGAACTATTTCGGCTCGGAGTACTTCTTCGACGTCCTCGGGATGGTCTATGACTACCCGATGATCGAGCTGACCCTCGATGCGACGCTCGTCGGATCGGGGGAGCAGCGCGTCCCGGTCCTCATGTATCTGCTCACGCAGGCGTACTTCGTCACCTACCATACGACCGCGGTCATCGTGCTGCGCCGCATCCGCACGTCCCGGCTTCCGATCGGTCCGATACTCTGGCCCATCCTGCTCTTCGCCGTCGCCTACTTCTGGGCTTGGATGGAAACAAAGACAATGGCAAACCCGTGGATCGAGAGCCAGTTCTATTACCGAGACGTGGAACGCATGCTCGCTTACGGCTCGCTCTTCTATTCGCTCTATTTCGTTGCTAGCTTCCCGATCTTCTACCACCTGGACGAAGAGCGGGACGCAAGTTGGAGCCTGACGATCACCGCTGCTGCCGCGTGCACAGCAAGTATGATCATGATGTTCCTATTGGATTTCGCGGCGGCGATATTCGGGCCACTCTGAATCACCGGAGAACATGAAATGAGATCGAAGCCCCTGACAGTGTTTCAATTCGCCACCGGCAACGTTGGCACCGAGATGGTGCACAAGACGGTCCAGCATCCGGACCTCGAGCTAATCGGGCTGTATTGCTACAGTGAGGACAAGGTTGGACGCGATGCGGGTGAGATTGTCGGAATCGAGCCCATCGGCGTGCTGGCAACCAACCGCGTCGAGGACGTCATCGACGCCAAGCCGGACTGTGTCACGTACTTCGGCGTCTGGCCGGACATCGATCTTTTCTGCCGGCTGCTCGAAAGTGGCATCAACGTCGTTACGACGTCGGATTGGATTACTGGCCATTCCCGCAACCAGAACCACCCGCATCCCTCTGGAAGAAAGCCGACCGAGCTCATCGACGAGGCAGGCAAGCGTGGCAACGCAACCCTCTATGGTACCGGCATGAACCCGGGACTGGCGCAGATCCTAGCGATCGTAAACACCGCGGGGCTGTCGCGTATCGACCACATTCAGGTGATCGAAACCGTCGACGTCTCGTGCCACCACTCGGTCGAGACCTGGAAGAAGCATGGCTATGGGCGCCCGGTGGACGATCCGGAGGTTCCGCGGATGCTGGAGGAGGGTGCCACGGTTTTCGCGGATTCGATCTACATGATCGCGGACTGCTGCCGTATCGAGATCGACGAAATCGCGTTCGAGTACGAGCTCGGGGCCTGCAAAGAAGACGTTGATCTGGGGTGGTGGCGGCTTCCGAAGGGGTCCGTCGGTGCCAGCCTCGCGAAGTACATCGGCAAGGTGAACGGTGAGCCCAAGATCGAGGTTCACCTAGAGTGGCAGATGACGCCGAACACCGAACCGAAGTGGAACGTACAGAACTGCTACATCATGACCATCCGGGGCAATCCGCAGATCATGAACCGTCACATGATCCTCCCCGCGATGGACTCGGGACAAATGGATTGGAGCGATCCGGCGTACATGGCCTCGATCGGCATGACGATTACGGGCATGCCCGCGCTCAACGCCGTCGAGTGCGTCTGTGAAGCGCGTCCCGGCCTCATCACCAGCGCCGACCTGCCGCTGCGCGCATTCGCTGGCCGCTTTCACAACAACACCTGAGGTGCTAGTGCCCCTCGACCTCACAACGATGATCTGCGCGGCGATTTGACCAAGACACTCGAAATCCATGGAACCTATGAGCCGCGATTCGAACCGGTCGCGAAGCTCATGCGCAAGCAGATCAAGCACTACGGCGGCGGTGCGGCAGCGGCGGTGTTTCTGGAAGGCAAACCCGTCGCAGATATCTGGGCTGGGCCGGCGCGCAAGGACGGTACACCTTGGCAGCAAGATACCATGTCGATTTGCTACTCGGGCACCAAGGGGATCGCCTCCACTGCAATCCACATGCTCGCGACCGACGGTCTCATCGACTACGAGGCGCCCGTCGCCGAGTACTGGCCCGAGTTCGGGTGCAACGGCAAAGAGCAGATCACGGTTCGGCAGTTGCTGTCTCACCAGGCGGGCCTTCACAAGATCGTGCACCTCATCGACGATCTCACCGACATCCTTGACTGGGATCTGATCGTTTCACGTCTCGCCAAGACCGAGCCGGATTTCGATCCGGGCACGGCCAACGCCTACCAGGCAATGACGTTTGGTTGGCTCGTCGGAGAGCTGATTCGGAGGGTTTCGGGACTGACCGTGCCCGAGTTCCTCGAGCAGCGGATCGCCGGGCCTTTGAAGCTCGACGGTTTGTACATCGGCAACGCCCACACACAGATGCATCGGCTTCCGGATTGCGTGGGGCTCCCCGAGCTCCAAAGAAGCGATGCCAAGCCCCTCTTGCTCGACAAGCGCGTCCCACTCTGGGTGCGCCCTGCGCAGGTGCGAGATCTGTGGCGCCGAGGCATGTCGCCGCGAAACGCCAAGCAGCTCTTCTCACACCCCTCGTTTTGGAAGGCGTGCTTGCCGGCAATGAACGGCGTTGCGACAGCGCGTTCGCTCGCTAAGATGTACGCCGCGCTTTCGTTGGGTGGCGAGCTCGATGGCGTGCGACTGGTCTCGGAGCAGATCGTCCGAGAGTCCGCCGAGGTCCAAACGAAGCGCGCCGACAAAGTCGTCTTCTATCCGCTTCACTGGAAGCTCGGATACCATCGCACCGACGCATTCCTGATGGATGTGCCCGAAGCTTTTGGGCATTTCGGCCTGGGTGGCGCCGGAGGATGGGCCAACCCGGAGCTCAAACTCTCGTTTGCTTTCCTCCATAGCGGCTTTCCGTTCTCGATCATTGGCCAGACGCGCACCGTCATGATGACCGCGGCGGTCTATGAATCCCTTGGCATTTACAAGGGCACCTGCCACACCCTGCGCCACGGCCCGATCGTCGATTTGGTGCCGAAGCGCGCATAGCGAACGGTTTGTTGGAGATAGCAATGACGGAGAAGATAGGCATCGTTGGAGGCGGCATTGCCGGCGTTGGGGCGGCTTGGTCGCTTCACCGCGCTGGCTACGAAGTCGAGCTCTTCGAGAAAGGCTCAGCTCTCGGCGGAAACGCAAAGACGTTTCGCTGGACGGTCAACGATGGGCACGCGGAGTCGCCATTGCTCGTCGTCGCCTGGCCGCAGATGTATTATCACAACTACGAGTTACTCCTGGACGATCTCGGCGTCGGCATCGAAACACTGCCGATTTCGTATTTCGTGCAAACGCCCGAGGGACACTTTTGTCAGGACGGCCAGACTGCCGTGCAACGACGCTTCGCCCGCGAGCTCAGGCGCTGGAGGAAGCTCGTTGCCTTCATTACCAAGGTAAACGACTTCTTCCTGCCCAAGAAGAAGCACGACTCGCTGTACCACTTTTCGTATTTCAACCCGATGAATCTCATTCCGCTCTATTGGATGGCGAGGCTCTTCGGCATTTCGAGCGAGTTCTGGGAGACGATTTTCGTTCCGATTCACTGCGCGACCTTCATCACGACCTCGATGCGCGGCGTCCCAGCGGTCATCTTGCCCCTGCTCGAAAGCATCGTGCCGCTCGAGGAGCCCACTCAGATGGGCACGTGGCGAGGCGCGCCCCGCCAGGTTTTCGATCGAATGACTGCGCCGTTCGCAGGCAACGTGCACACGGACCACGAGATCACGACCGTCAAGCGTCGTAACGGCCGCTTCGTCATCGGAGACGCAAAGGGGCGCACCTACGAGGTCGATAGGGTCGTGTTTGCTTGCGATGCAGCGGCAGTGTTGAATGCGATCGAGTCTCCGAGCTGGCTGCAGCGGCTCCTCTTCGGAAATTCGCAATACGTCGATGACGTCGATCCGTCGTTCTCGAAGTTCGTGGTGCACTCCGACACGAGCATCTTCCCAGAGAAGCACCGGCAGAGGATTCTCGCCGACTTCAACACGTACTCCGAGATTGACGAAACGGGTGCACTCGAGTGCACGTTCGTCATTTCCGCGCAGAACCCGAGCACGAAGGATGAAGGCGTGCCCATGCTGGTCACTTTCAATTCGAAGAAGGCGATCGACGAGGTGCAGAAGCGAATCGACCTACCTCATCCCACGCACACGATGTCCCTCCGCAACATGATCATCATGTCGATGATACGTTTCCTGCAAGGCAAAGATGGCATCCACTATTGCGGCACCTTCACGACGCCCGAGGGCGGCCACGATTTGTCGTTCATGTCCGGCCTCGTTGCGGCTCACGCGATCGGCGCCCCGTATCCGTTTTCGCAAGACAACTCCGATGCCGTTGCGGACTTCCAGCAGATGCAGCGGATGATGCTGACGTCACGAGCTCGCTCGGCCTAGAGAAAGACGCTGTAGGAGCCGTCCAGGATCAACCGGACGCTCGTGCTCAGCCCCCAGATCGGAAAGATGAACCACATCAAGTTGGTGATGCCGACGAACAACAGCAAGTCTCTGAGCGAATGCCCTTCGTGGCGGCCGTTGTTGAAGAACTGGAAGAAGTAGACCGCCGTGCCGTAGAACATCTGCCAAAACAGGATGACACCGATGATGCCGAGGACGCGCGCGGGCATCAGCTCGAACGTCATCCCCCAAGCGAACAGTGCCGCCGGGATGAGCGTCGTGAATCCGTTCCCAACATCGATGTTGTAGCCGTACGAGCGCCGGTCTGAATAGCCGGGGTCGAACAACGAGTAGCTCGACCAAATGGTCGTCCACTGAGAAAACGAGAGCACGCGGAACAAAGGAATGGGCCTCGCGAAGACCTCGGCGATGCGCGTCATCTCGCGTCCCCGGTAGGGTTCCTTGATCGCCTCGTACTCGGACCGAATCTGGTCCTGGCGGACGAAGAGGGCGATCTCCCACCAGGCGATCATCACGTTGATCACCAAGAAAAACGCCAAGCCGATTTGCGTGACGCTGTAGACGCCGTGGACTCGCTGGTGCAGCCAGGTGTGAAACAGCGTGCCGGCGACGACGACGACACCGATGACCGCTGCCGTCGGTACCGTGAGGCCTCTCGGCTGTGTGGTGGATTCCATCAACTTTCTCCGTAGCCAGACGAGGCCTCCGTACTATGATCTGGCCGGAGGCAAAGCAAATGAGTGCGGTGAAGCAGTTGGGGTACTTGGTCTTCGAGGTGAGCGACCTCGGGGCGTGGGAAGCCTTCGGCACCGAGATTCTCGGTCTTCAGGTAGTCGATCGACGCGGAGACACCGGCTTTTCCCTGCGAATGGACGGTTATTACCAACGCTTTTTCGTCGAGCGGGGGCCTGCGGACGACCTCGAGGCGATCGGCTGGGAGGTCGAAGGCCCCGCTGAGCTCGAAGAGCTCGCCCGACGCTTCGAGGATGCCGGGCACGACGTTACGCCGGGCACCGCAGACGAAGCAGCACGGCGAAACGTTGAAGCTCTCATCCGTGTGAACGACCCGGCAGGAAATCCGAACGAGATTTTCCATGGGCCCAAGAAGGCCGCAGAGCCGTTCGTATCGGAGGTCGTGCGCTCGGGCTTCGTGGGTGGCGAGCAGGGCTTCGGGCACGTCGTAGTGGCCGCGAACGATCAAGAGAAGCACGAGGCGTTCTATGCGGCGATGTTCGGGCTGAAGCTGAGCGACTACATCCGGTGCGAGTACTTTGGACACCAAATCGACGTGACCTTCATGCACGCTAATGCGCGACATCACTCGCTGGCTTTCGGGGGCGGGCAGCTCAAGCGGATTCACCACTTCATGGTCCAGGCCAAGTCCATGGACGACGTCGGGCTGTGCTATGACCGCTTCCTCTTCTCGGGCGGCATGGTTCACCAGACGCTTGGGCGGCACCCCAACGACAAGATGTTTTCGTTCTATGGGTACACCCCATCCGGGTTCCACTTCGAGTTCGGGTTCGGCGCCATCGAAATCGGTGAAGGCTGGGAGAGCACGACCCACGGCCAGGTCAGTGAGTGGGGGCACCACCCGCCGCAGCTCCTCACCAAAGCGTACCGCCGAGCCAAGGAATCTCTGGAGAAGAAGGGCTAACCGGGCATTGGACCGGCTTCGGCCGTTGCGCTAGAACGCGTTCTAGTTTGAGGTTTGAAGCATGGTCGTAGAAGCAGTCCCTGAGGGGAAATACGCGGATGTCGGCGGCGGCATCACGATGCACTACCACGAAGCGGGTAACGGCGATCGCGGCGTCGTCTTGTTCGTACACGGGAGCGGCCCGGGGGCGAGCGGTTGGAGCAACTTCAAAGGGAACTACCCGTTTCTCGCCGAGCACGGCTACCGGACGATTGTGCCCGACACGATGGGCTACGGGTACTCGAGCAAGCCCGAAGAGGGAACGTTCAGCCTCGACGACATCGCTGCGCAGTACAAGGCGCTACTCGACATGCTCGCTGTGGATCGCGTGATCGTGGTGGGGAACTCTCAGGGTGGGGCGATCGCGATCACGATGGCGCTCAACTACCCGGACCTGGTCGGCAAGCTCGTCTTGATGGCTCCTGGTGGCCTCGAGACGCGGGAAACCTACATGCAGATGGAGGGCATCAAGGCGATGATTCGCGTCCTCTACAAAGAAGGCATCAGCAAGGAGACGATGCGCAAGGTCTTCACGCTTCAGCTCAACGACGAATCGAAGATCACCGAAGAGATCATCGAAGAGCGCTACCAAGTTGCGATGACGCAACACAAGGACAACATCGCCCGCATCAAAGTCGTGAACCAGGAAGACCGGCTATCGGAAATTCAGTGCCCCGTTCTCTGCTTCTGGGGCGCCAACGATAAGTTCTGCCCCGTCAGCGGCGCATCCAAAATCGCCTCGGGCTGCCCGAGCTCCCGCACCATGCTGATCGCCAATTGCGGCCACTGGGTAATGGTCGAGTACCAAAAGCTCTTCAACGACCTCACCTTGAAGTTCCTCAACGACGACCTAGGCTGAAAAACGGGGTCGGAGCCCTTTTCACGAGGGTTGAGGGTTATTTACCGGCCACGGCCTTTTCGACTGCTTCGAGCAAGCTCTTGCTGTAGACGCGACCGGTGAGCCTCTCTCGTGTCTTCTTTGCGACCGCGTCCCACTCGGCCTTGTAGGGCGACGTGTCGACCTCGATCATGCCGCGCTTGACGAGAGAGGCGTAGGCCCGGGCGTCGTCACGGCGCGCTAGCGTGTCACCGGCTCGGGCCGCTCGTTCGCTGGTGTCGAGCAAGACCTTTTGGTCATGCTCGGTGAGCTCGTCGAATTTCTCTTGTTTGATCAGTGAGCCGCCGATGAGGATGCCGAAATTCTCTTTCGCCATGTAGTTCAGGCGCGTGTACCACTGGAGCGCCACGGCAGCGAGGGCGGAAGCAGGCACGGTGTCGAGCATGCGGGTTTGCAGGCCGCCGTACACCTCCGGAACGCCCATTCGAACGGGGTTGGCGCCGATCGTGGTGACGTACCCGGCAAAGACCGGATCGTCCTTCCACGCCCAAGGGCGCATGGCCTTGAGGTCATCGGGTTTGGCGAACTCGTTCAT
>CAZHPJ010000018.1:9563-14648 GCA_964534585.1 uncultured Sandaracinaceae bacterium
CGGTTCTCGGTCCCTTTCTTCAGGCTCCGGTTCCAAGCCTTCATGAGCTTCATGAACCCCGAGCCCGCAGGCGCCAAAGAAGCGAAGCGGATGATGATCGGGGATGCGGCGTTCGCCTGAGGCACCGAAACGGCACCAGGCAAGAAGAAGGCACTCACCGCCAGGAGCGCGATGGCGACGTATCGGATTTTTCTCATGGGTGACTCGCTGGGGAAGGCGTGACTCTACCGCAATCACCACGGTGTGACACCCCGTCTGAGATACCTACTTGTAGGTTGCTTCGCTTCGGACGAGCTTGGCGCAGCGATAGCCAATCAACATGCTGGGAGCGTTGAGGGCGGAGACGGGAGTCCAGGGGATCGTCGAGGCGTCGGCCACTCGCAAGCCGGTCACGCCCCGCACGCGAAGTTGGGGGTCCACCGCGTGCGCTTCGCTCGCTCCCATGCTGCAACTGCCGGCAAAGTGATACGTCGTGATCGTGTTCTTCTCGACGTAGTTCGTGATGGCTTTGTCACTCTTTACCCGCTTGCCGGGCATGAGCTCTTTGGCACCCCATGCTCCGAGGCCGCTGGCCCCACCGATCGCCCGGGCGATCCGAACACCTCTCACCATCGTGTCCATATCCTCCGGATCCGAGTAATAGGCCGGGTCGATCAAGGCCTGGGTCGTCACATCCGTGGACTGCAGGCGCAGCGTGCCCCGGCTCTTCGGCTTTCCAAGGATCACGATGATGCCAAACATGTGGTCGGTGAATCGCTGAAGGGCGCCGATCTTGAACGCCGCGCCGACCATGCCGCGCACCATCTGCCGCGACCGCGGGCCGTAGAGCGCATGCGGGACGACCATCGGCGGGAGCATGCGCTGCACCATTTGCCTCATCGCCGACGGGGCCGGCCAATAGACATAGCAAGTGTCGCTTTGCGAGGCTGGAAGGTCGCTATCCTCGTTCGTCCGGAAAAAGCTGTAGAGCTGCGGATAGAAGCAGTCGATGTCTTTCTTGGCCTTGAAGAACACCGGCACGTTCGGGTGATCGTGGAGCCCGTCGCCAATGGCGGGGCAGTCGGCAACGACGGGGATGCCGAAGGTGCGAAGGTGCTCACCCGGGCCCACGCCCGAAAGCATCAGCAGCTTGGGGGTTTCGAGCGCGCCGGCGCATAGGATAATCTCGTTGGCCGCGGCAGCCCGCTTGAGCGCGCCCTCATGTTCGAACTCGACGGCTCTTGCGCGATTCTCCGGGGTGAACACGACACGATGGGCGCGCGCGCCGGTGAGCACCATGAGGTTCGCGCGCTCGCCTGCGTCCTTGAGGAACGCTACGTACGAGCTTCGGCGGTCATCGCCTTCGTACGACATCCACTCGTAGCCGATGACGTTGCTCATGTCCCCGTCGTTCAGGTCTTCTTTGCGGGCAAAGCCGTGCTCCTGTGCCGAGGCGATACACGCTTCAGTCCAGTCGGTCGCTGGGCGTCGATGGGGCCGCAATGTCTTCTCGATCGCTTTGAAGTCGTCCTGGATGTCGTCCCAGCGCCAGCCTGGCGGCCACTCCGCGTAGTCTTCCCGCGAACCGCGCGTGTAGACCATGCCGTTCACCGAACCGCTGCCTCCCATCACTGTTCCGGTGCCCGCGAAGATCCGGTGTTTGGCCGAGTGCGCTTGCGGTACCGAGAACCGTTCGCCCATCACAGCATCGTTGATGAACGCCTCTTTGTACCCGCTGGCGATCAAGGTTTCCGGATGCTCTTCGGCGGCCGGCCCGCTTTCGAGCAGAAGCACGCGGTTGCTCGGGTCGTCCGCCAGCTCGGCAGCCACGACGCATCCGGCCGAGCCCCCGCCGACCACGATGTAGTCGTACTGGTCCATCACTGTTTTCGACTGAACAGCTTCAAGAAGCCGCGCCATCGCTGCGCGAGGCCTCTCCCGTAGATGAGCTCGATCACGCCGCTGAAGAGGCCATAGTCTTTCTCGGCTACTGGGAAGACGCGGTTGGCCTGGTTGATCGGCAAGCGGTCGTCGATCACCGCTTTGATGTTGCACATCGATCGCAGACCCTCGCGTCCGTTCATACGTCCGTAGCCCGATGCTTTGACGCCGCCAAACGTCAGGCCCTGCGCCATGTACGTGACCCCACCGAACTCGTTGATGGCGCTCATGCCGGCTTCGAGCTCTGAGGCGATCTTCCGGGCACGCGCTCGGTTCTTGGAGAAAACCGACGACGACAGACCGTAGGACACTCCGTTTGCGACCTCGATCGCGTCCGCGTCGTCGTGCACTCGCATGAGCAGCATCACCGGCCCGAAGACCTCTTCCCTCGCGATGTCCATGTCGGGCGTGACGTCCGCCAAGATGGTAGGCTCGAAGTAGTCGCCTTTGTCCGTGAGGGTTCGCTTGCCGCCCGTGACGACTCGCGCGCCTTGCGCGAGCGCCCCGTTGACCGCCTTTTCGATGACATCGAGTTGCAGCGGGGTGACGATCGCGCCGACATCGACGACCCCCTCGCGGCTGTTGCCCTGACGAAACTCATCAACCAGCTCTGCTACACGCTTCTCGAAGGCGTCGTAGATGCCGTCGTAAACGAGAATTCGCTCGGACGCGACGCAGTTTTGGCCGCAATTGATGTAGCAACCAGCGAGCGAAGCATGAACCGCCTGCTCCAAGCTTGCGTCGTCACAAACGATGAACGCGTCTTTGCCGCCGAGCTCCATGACCACTGGGATGACTCGCTCTGCGCTGGCTTCGACGACGCGCCGCCCGTTGCTGACGGAGCCGATGAAAAGAATCGTATCCACCGCCGAGCGTGCGAGCGCGGCGCCGGTTGGGCCGTATCCCTGCACCGCCTGGACGAGGTCAGGGTTGTGTCCGGCTTCTTCGATGACCTTGCGAAGCGCGTCGATGAATCTTGCGCTAGACCACGCAACCCACTCGGAAGGCTTGAGCACGATCGCGTTGCCCGCCATCAGCGCGGGGATCAACGGATTGACGATGTTCTGAAACGGGTAGTTCCAAGGAATGATCGCAGCAACGACACCGAGCGGGTGATATTCGAGCCACGCCCGCTTATGTACCAACAACCCGGAAGACACCCGCTCTGGGCGCAAATGCTTCTCCCCATTTTTGATCATCCATCGAAGCTTCTCGCAGGTTGGCCAGATCTCCCCCATCAGCGCGTTCTCACGCGTCTTTCCCGAGTCGCGCTGCACCGTGAGACAGATCTCGTCCTTGTTGTCGACCGTGTATGCAAGCAGCTTGCGCAACACTTCGCGGCGCTCGTCGAACGAGGTCTTGCGCCAGGCTTGGTGCGCGACCTTCGCACGCGCGACCGCGGCATCGACATCGTCAGGGGAGTCGATGCGAACCTCACCAAGGTGCTCCCGGGTCGCCGGGTCGATGCACGGGATCTTCGTGGCTTGCTGAGCAGGCTCGGATCGCTGCTCCGCAGAAATCGGAATTGACATTCTGATTTTAGCCCCTATCATTCCGACCCTAACGTGTCAACGACAGCGTCATTTGCGAGAGCGCAAGAATCCTTGCGGGACAAGAAGCGCGGGCTCTATCGGGAGGCCATTCTCGACGCCGCCGAGCGCGTGTTCGGTGAGGAGGGCTACGAGGCTACCAAGGTGCAGCGGATCGCCGCTGAGGCGGGGGTTTCGCTCACCACGCTGTACAGCGTTCTCGAGTCCAAGTGGGAAATCTATCGCGCGGTCAACCGCCGGCGACTGGCTGAGGTCATGAGCCTAGCGCAGGGCATCGTCCGCAAGGACATGTCGTCGCTCGACACCCTCATCGCAGGGACCCGCATGCAACTCGCATTCTTCATGGAGCGTCGGGACTTCACCAAGATGCAGCTCAAGGAAGTCACGGCCTGGTCGACGATCGGGCTCCTGCGCAGCCCCGAGCAGGTCGAAGCGCTAGGCGCCGGTTTGCAGCTTTTCGCCGACTTGTTTCGGCAAGCCACCGAAGACGGATATTTCATCGATGATGATCCGGAGCTCATGTCACGGATCGTGATCGCCTCCCAACAAGTGCGACTGGCGATGTGGATGGATCGTGGCTGCGAAGAAGATCCAGACTGCGTAGCCGATGCTGCCCTGCGGCACCTGCTTCGGAGCTATTGCAAGACCGAGCGCCTCGGATCTGCGCTCGAGGCGGCTGGTTTGGAGGATGTACGATGAGCGTTCAGTTTCACGAGCTCAGGGTCTCGGCAGTGATTCGCGAGACGGACGAGTGCAGCTCTTTCGAGTTGTCCGTCCCGGCGGACCTCCACGAGGCGTACCGATACGAGGCGGGTCAGCACCTCACGTTCGAGATTCCCTGGGAGGACTCGAAGCTCACCCGTTGCTACTCGCTGTCGAGCTGTGCAGACCTCGGTGAACCGCTGAAAATTGGCGTAAAAAGAGTCGAAGGTGGCCGCATTTCCAACTGGCTGAACGACAATCTGAAGGTTGGGGCTTCGATCATGGCGAGTGTGCCGGAGGGCCGCTTCGTGCTCGACCCCGAGACCAGGTCGAGCGCTCCGCTATTCCTATTTGCAGGCGGAAGCGGGATCACGCCGATCATCTCCTTGCTGAAGAGTGCGCTCGCAACCACGAAACGACCGGTCACGGTGCTCTATGCCAACCAAGACCGGGAGTCGGTGATTTATGGCGAGGAGCTCGAGCGGCTTGCGGCCGAGCACTCGGGACGGCTGACCGTTCACCACCACTTCGATGCGGAGCGCGGCTACCTCGAGCCGGCAGAGGTCCGCGGGCTCCTCCGTGACACTGACATCTCGGAGTTCTACATCTGCGGGCCCGAACCGTTCATGGAGCTGATCGAGCGCACTCTTGCGGAGGCCGGGGTACACGAGGAGCTCATCTACATCGAGCGCTTCGTTTCTCCCGCCGATCCCGACCGCGTCGAGGTCGATGCAGTCGACGTCGCATCGTTCGATGCGCCCGACACCTTCAGCCTTTGGCTCAACGGCCGCTCCCGCACGGTTCCGTACGTGACGGGCAAAACTCTTCTGCAGTGCGCACAGGACGCAGGCCTGCAGCCAGCACACTCCTGCGAGTCAGGCTATTGTGGGTCGTGCATGGCCCACGTAAAGAC
>CAZHPJ010000019.1:0-13978 GCA_964534585.1 uncultured Sandaracinaceae bacterium
GAACGGGAGGAACGGGAGGATCGGGAGGAACGCCACCGCCACCGCCACCGCCACCACTGCCACTGCCACTGCCACTGCCACTGCCACTGCCACTGCCACCGCCACCGCCACTGACACTGACACTGACACCGGCACGGGCTAAGACGCCTGCAATGATCCACCTGCTACGAACCGCCCCCCCTTCCGCCCCGCGCCTGCTCCTCGCCCACGGCGCGGGCGCTCCGATGGACTCCCCGTTCATGAACACGATCGCAGAAAAGGTGGCGGCGGCGGGGATTGGCGTCGTTCGCTTCGAGTTCGAATACATGGCAAAGCGGCGCGGGGACGGAACGCGTCGGGGGCCCGATCGTGCGCCCAAGCTCATCGCCCGTTTCAAGGAGGTGCTGAGCCTCGTGGGCCCAGCCGGAGAAATCATCATTGGTGGCAAGTCGATGGGCGGGCGAATCGCATCGATGGTCGCCGACGAGGTCGGCGCGGCGGGCGTCGTGTGCCTTGGGTATCCCTTTCACCCCCCCGGGAAACCCGAACAGCTCCGTACTGCGCACCTCGAAACGCTGGAGACCCCCACCTTGATCGTGCAAGGCACACGCGACCGGCTCGGCAACGAGGAGGAGGTAGCGTCCTATTCACTTTCGCCGTCGATCGAGCTCTCTTGGATGGAGGACGGAGACCATTCGTTCAAACCGCGGAAGAAAAGCGGAAGGACACTCGAGCAGAATCTAGAAGCCGCTGCCAACGCGATGATCGAGCTCACCGAGCGCCTTGCGTGAGATGAATCATGTCTTCGAAGCCGTGCTCGGATGGTGGGCCCGCCGAAAACTGGTACTGCTGGACACGACCGGGGCTCACCGCCGCAATCGTCGACGAGACGGTGCCGTACACCGGGGTCTTCACGCAGATCGCTTGAAGGTGACGCGCGACCTCCTGATCGAACGGCGCATCGGCCGGAAGAGGCGGAACGTCCGAGGGATCGGGGAGCGAGCCGTCCGAGAGCACTTGGACGAGCTGCTCTTTGATACGCGGCCAGGTACCGGGCGGAATCGACATGACTCGCGCGCGCGCCTTGAAGGCCTTCGGGAACGCGGCTGAGCCCAGACGATCGTTGCAAAGCACGTGAACGCCATCCCCGAGCATCTCGATCTCGACTTCCCGCGCGTCTCGTCTACCGTACGCGGCGTATACGCGCTCCCCGTCTCCAAAGATCAGGTTGAACTCGTTGTAGCTCGCGGGCAGGACTCGGCTCAGGTAGCGCTTCACGCCTTCGAGCGACCCCTCCCCGAGCGCTTCGAGCACTAGCCCACCGCGCGAGCGAAGCGAGTCATCCCGCGCGGCAAAGTTCCGTTGATTGGTGAGCCCGAGGAAAAGCCCCTCGCGCGTGAGCCCGAACCAGGTCCCGCCTTCTCGCTCGTCGCGGCCCCCGACGATGAGCGGCCTCGAGCGCAGCACCGCGGGCCCGGAGGCCGGGCGGTCATAGAATTCGTCGCGGTTCGACGCGATGATCGTGGAACACCAATCGTCCATCCGATGGCGAACGATGATCGTGCACATCGGTCAATCCCTCCGCTTCGCGATCGCCAGCCGCTCGGCGAGAAAGCTGCGAGAGGGATTGCCGAGCGAGCCGGTGAGCTTCTTCCACCCCTGGGCGTTCTCGTCGTAGACGACGTCCCAGTCCGGGGCGACCGTGGACACGAGCTCGTGGGGCTCGAGGGTGCTTTTGAGTGGCTCACCGGCCGCTTTGAACATCACGGGAATCGCCGTGCGCCCAAGGACGCCAAACGGGAGCAAGCGGGGCACGCGATAGGTCATCGCAAGCTCGCTCCCGGGGGCCGCGAGTGATGTGAGTTGTTGGAGCGTATCGTGAATGGCGCTCAGCGGTAGATACATCGTGACGCCTTCCCAGATCCAGAGGCTCGGATCAGCTGAGCGAAATCCAACTCGTTCGAGCCCTTCTGAAAATCGCTCTTTCTCGAAATCGACCGCCACATAGCGAATGTCCGCGCGCGCAGTCCTTCCGCCGATCCGCCGCTGCTTGTACTGCTGCGTCGCAGGGTGATCGACCTCGAACACGGTCGTGCTGCGCAATGCGGGCAGACGCCACGCGCGCGCATCGAGCCCTGCCCCGAGAATCACGAGCTGGTCGATGCCCGATTGCAGGGCCGAGGCGAGATGCGCATCGATTGCCTTGGTTCGCAGCACCATGTGGTCGATGAGCCCGAAGCTCGTGGCGCGCACCGCCCACCGATAGAAGGCCCCAACACCACCAAGGCGACGCGGTGCCTCCGCCATGTCGCCGAGCCACGAGGGCAACAGGTCGACCGCGACGGGATCGAGCACCTGGTCGTCGACCCCGAGGCCGCGTGCGAAGGCGACCAGGAACGACGTGCCGCTTGGAGAACCTTCACGCATCGCTCAGCTCCACGCCGAGATGAGGGCCTCGCTGCTTCCCTCCGCGAGGGCTCGTATGCTCATTGCATCGGCGGCAGGACCCCGCTCGGTTTCCAAGCGATGCTTCAAGACGACCGCTTCACGACCGATCGCGCCGGCTCGCTTGGTCCGAACAGTCACGCGCTCGCCGGGCAAAACGGAGCTCCGAAAGCTCACCTGCTCGGCGACAGGCCGCAGCAGCACCGGGTCGAGGCCTGAAACGACCATTCGCCGACTCGTCGCTTCGTCACACCAATCGATGTACGCAGGGTGGTTGGCGTGCGCTAGCGGGTCGGACCAGGTTTGCCACATGTCGAAGCAGAACTCGTCCTCGGCGCCGGGCAACTCGTCGAAAGACGGCATGACCACCGAGGGCCCTAGCTCGGTCTCCGGAAACGCGGCGGCCGCCTCGACCGAGCTCTGCTTGGGTTTGAGGGTGTTGCCGTCGACGTGAACCCACTCTTGCGTCGCAGCGGCGACCCGCCGCCCAGCCGTACGAATGCGCACCTCACGAGTGCAAAGCGTCCGACGACGGAATCGGGATATCCACGTCTGCGTGTCGAGCACGGCGCCGTAAGCGGTTTCGGCCTCATGCAGGAGCGTCATTTTGTAGACGATGAACGCGACGTCCTCGACGCGGAAGCGCGAGGGCGGCCAGCCAGCACCGATCGAGGCGAGGGTCGCCACGTCCTGGCACAGGCGCCAGATGTCCCCCGCGCGTGGAACCTCGCGCGCCGTGAATGCGTCGCGAGGCAGGGTCAGCGGGAATTCCCAAGCCGCGGTCGTCACGGACCTGAGATAGCACCTTCGGGGCTCATGGGGCCGCAATCGAAGTTTTGGAAATCACTCGAACCGCTCAACTTAGCGCACACTGTGAGTAAAGTGTCTAGTCACACTTGACGCTATCTCTCCAATTCAGCATGCTCCCTTTCATGGAGGGTCGCCACCGTCGCCGCCGCGCGGGGCGCTTCGATGCAGCCGCATCACTTGTCGCGCGCGTCCTACCGAACGCGCTCACACCGTGGATCGAGCAGGCTCGCCTCGACGCGCAAATGATCATCGACCGGACGAGTGGCAAAGGGCCCGCACCGCTCCTCAACGACATCGAGATGCCGGTACCGCTCAGCGAGGTCGATCCGCTGGACCTGCTGCCACACAGCATCGCCGAAAGAGCGCGCGCCGCTCGGGGCGACGTGCGTTTGCTTCGCGACCGGTTGATCTTGGGCAAGAACCCTCCCCCCTTGATCGAGCGTCCGCGATCGACCGCTGGCTCCGTGGTCTCGCTGCCAGGCAAGACGCCGAACATGGCGCGACCTGTAAAAGTAGTGAACGTAGTACGCGAAACCAACGACGCGGTTTCGATCTACCTCACCGAGGCGGACGGCTCGCCTCTCGTGTTCCGACCGGGTCAGTTCCTGAGCGTCGACGTCACGATCGAAGGCGAGCGCTTGCGACGTGCTTACTCCCTGGCGAGCGCGTGTCTCCCTGAAGTCCCGGTGCACATCACCGTGAAGCGCATCGAAAACGGGCGGGTCAGCAACTACTTGAACGACACCATCCAGGAAGGTCACGAGCTCGCGGTCTTGGGTCCCTCCGGGAACTTCACCGTCGAGCCGCGAGCGGTCAACGAACGGCACCTCGTGATGATCGCCGGCGGAAGCGGTATCACCCCGATCATGAGCATTCTCGAAACCGTGCTCCGCTTGGAGGGCGGCAGCCGGGTAACCCTGATCTACGGCAACCGCGGCTGGGACGACGTGATCTTCAGAGATCGCTTGGCAGCGCTGTGCGACGAGTTCGGCGAACGATTGCTGGTCGATCACGTGCTCGAGCATCCCCCTGAGGACTGGTCGTCAAGTAAAGGCCTTCTCAGCGGCGACGTGCTCGCAGCACGCCTCGAAGCGCTGCGCATCCAAGACGATGGGCTCATGCGCTACTTCGTGTGCGGGCCGACGCCCATGATGGAAGCTGCGGACGAGATGCTCCGGCGATGGGGGGTGGACGCCGGTCGGATCGCCGAAGAGCGCTTCACGCGCCCCGAAGATCGCTCCGGTGAGATGGGCAGTGACAAGACCGAGCTCGTGGTCATCTCCAAAGCGGGTCAGGACCAGGGCGTCCAAGTCGAGCCCGGGCAGACGATACTAGAAGCCGCGCTCGCGGCCGGGATCGATATGCCGTTTTCATGCGCCATGGGCGGCTGTGGAGCTTGCCGCGTTCGACGTACGGAGGGGGAGGTCCAAATGGAAGAGCCAAACTGCCTCAGCCGTGCGGAGCGGGAGCAAGGCTACGTGCTGACCTGCGTCGGCCGCCCCCTAACGCAGAGCACAGTCGAAGTCGAGGGAGCATGACGGCGCTCGCAGAAGCTGTAAGCCCCGATGAAGAGCATTGGCGCTACCGCATGAAGGACCTATGCGAAGCCACGGGTCTGCCGCGCCAAGCAATTCACTTCTACATTCAACAGAAGCTTCTCCCTCCGGGGCACAAGACGGGCCGAAACATGGCCTGGTACAGCGAAGAACACCTGGAGCGATTGCGTCTGATCAAGAAGCTCCAGCACGAACGATTCCTTCCCTTGAAGGCGATCAAGGCATTGTTCGACGGCGAAGAGGGCGTGTTCTCGCCGCGCCAACTCGCCTTTCTCGCCGGCGTAAAGAAGCGCCTCACCGAATCGCTCAAGACGAGCGAGGACCGAAGCCCGACGCTCACGCCCACGGAGATCGCAGACAAAACAGGTATCGACCCCGAAGACGTCGAGCGGGCGTTCGAGCTCGGCCTGGTCGGTGGCGCTCGATTGAACGGTGCGCTCCGCATCGCGGCGGCCGACGTGTGGATCTTCGAAGTGTTTGGGAAGGTCCGCTCTTTGGGCTTCACGCCTGACCTCGGCTTTCGAGTCGAGGACATGGCACTTTATCAAGATGCCATCACCAAGCTCCTCAACGAGGAGGTGCGGTTGGTGTCTTCGCGGCTTTCGGAGCTACCGCCTGAGAAAGTCGCCATCATGATCGAGGAGGTCGTTCCCATCCTCGATCGCTACATCATGCGATTGCACTCAACCAAGATTCGCGAATTCTTCGCCACCGTGCTGTAAGGAAGGAACCGGCCATGATCAGTGACAAAGTCCTCGACAACCTGCCCCGGGAGGTTCGCCGTCGCGTCGAGCCCTACGTCGAAGCCGTCCAATTGATGACCGCAACCAAGAACGCAAAGGTGCTGCGATCGATGGCGCCGTCTGGGGTGCGCGGTTTGATCCTTCAACGAGGCAAGCAAGGCGTCCCGACGCTGATGCCTTCGCATCACAAGGTGTACTTCGACTGGACGTACCCGAACGACCATCCGGAAATGCGCGAGCTCTACACACGGGCGAAGGAGCAACAGTGGAACGGCGACGACCTTCCCTGGCACATCGACGTCGACCCAGAGCATCCCGACAAGCAGATTCTATCGCGCCAGTTCATGGACTTTGAGGCCCTCCGCGCCAGCGGTATCCGGTTGACGGACCTCGAGGAGCGACGCCTCAACTCGAGCATGGCCTCCTGGATGCTGAGCCAGTTCCTGCATGGCGAGCAGGGCGCACTTTTTGCGGCGGCGCAGGTAACCGAAGCCGTGCCATTCTTCGATGGCAAGCTCTATGGCGCAACGCAGGTCGTCGACGAGGGCCGGCACGTCGAGGTGTTCCATCGCTACCTCGATACGAAGATGAACAAGCTCTATCAGATCAACGACAACCTATTCGTCATCATCGATGCCCTCATCCAAGACTCCCGGTGGGACGTGAAGTTTCTCGGGATGCAGATCATGGTCGAAGGCCTGGCACTCGGCGCATTCGGCACGATGTATCAAATGACGAAAGAGCCTCTCCTCAAGGAGCTCCTGAAGATGGTGATTCAAGACGAGGCGCGGCACGTACACTACGGCGTGCTCGCTCTGCGCGACCATTTCCGATACGAGCTCGACGAAAAGGAGCGACGGGAGCGCGAGGATTGGGCCTTCGAGGTAGCCATTCTGATGCGCAACCGCTTCCTATCCTTCGAAGTGTACGAGGAGTGGTTCGAGCACAAGATGACCCGCAAGCAATGGGCCGGGTTCGTCACCGCCTCGCCTGGATTCGCTCTCTTTCGGCAAGTGATGTTCAAGCGCCTCGTCCCCAACCTCCGCGAGATCGGCTTGATGAGCGACCGGATCAAGCCGCATTACGCTCGGGCTGGCCTGATGGAGTACTTCGACGGTCAGTCGGCGAGTGAGCTGAGTGGCGACCAAATGATCGCCGAGCTCGACGCAGCTTAGGCGTCGGCAACGACGATCAATAAAGCGTCGGCGTCGACCTGATCGCCTGCGGCCACGCTGACCTCGGAAACTGTGCCGTCTTGCGGCGCGGTCACGGAGTGCTCCATCTTCATGGCCTCCATGACCAAGAGCACCTGGCCCGCCTGCACCGCATCACCCTTCGCGACACGCAGCTCGATGACTTTACCGGGCATCGGCGCAATGCAGGCACCGGCAGGAATCGCCTGCGACTTGTCCGGAAAGCGGGGCATGCGGCGCAGACTGATGCTGAAGTAGGAGGTATGGACGTACGTCCAGTCGCCGTCGAAGCAAATGCGCGCGTGCCAGCGATGGGAACCTTCCTCGAGGGTCAGCTCTGGTGGCTCCCAAGAAGCCACTCGAACATCGCGTTCGTCCTCCCCGGTCCAGACGCTAAACCGGTCATCACCGAGGTGGCGATAGTCGACGCGAACCTCGTGGTCACCCACGGCGAATTCAACCGATTGCGGCGTATGGTAGTTGTTTCGCCAGCCTGACGGCACACTAGGCACGAGAACCCGCTCACGGTCGCGCCGTTGCTGTTGGGCAAGCGCCGCTGCGATCGCTGCGCGTTGCTCGTCGGATTCGGCAGGTCCTTCGCCCAGCTCGTCTCGTAGGTGCCGATCGATGAAGTGCGTGTCGATCTCGCCCGCAATGAACGCGGGGTGGTCGAGGACGCGGAGCAAGAACTCCCGATTGGTGGCCACGCCCTGCACACTCAGCGAGCGCAGCGCGCGCCGCATCCGCTGAAGCGCAAGCGGGCGGCTCTCGCCGGATGTGATGATCTTCGCGAGCATCGGATCGTAGTGGATGCTGACCTCGCTACCGGCCTCGACGCCGCTGTCGACCCGCAATCCTTCCGCGGGCGGCAGGTCCCAGTCGACGACCTTCCCGCTTTGCGGAAGGAAACCAGCAGCCGGATCTTCGGCATAGAGGCGAACCTCGATCGCAGCGCCTTCGAAACGGACCGCTTCCTGCGAGATACGAAGCGACTCACCTTGCGCGATCAAGATCTGCTCTTCGACCAAGTCGAGCCCCGTGACGTATTCGGTGACAGGATGCTCGACCTGAAGGCGCGTATTGACCTCGAGGAAATAGAAGCTTCGATCGGGCGCGAGGATGAACTCGACCGTGCCTGCATTCTGGTAGCCAATCGTCTTGCCACACAGGACCGCGGCCTCGCCCATCTCGTTTCGAAGCGCCGTATTCAGCGCAAGGGAAGGCGTCTCTTCGATGATCTTTTGGTGTCGGCGTTGGATCGAGCACTCTCGTTCGTTGAGGTGAATCAGGTTGCCGTGGCTGTCGCCGAGAATCTGGATTTCGACATGGCGCGGGTCGTCGATGTACTTCTCCACCAGCAGCGTGCCGTCGCCAAAGGAGCTTTGGCTCTCCCGCGCAGCCGACGCGATCGCATCGGGAAGCTCGGACTCTTCGCGAACGAGCCTCATGCCCTTGCCGCCGCCGCCAGCGCTCGCCTTGAGCAGAACGGGAAAACCGACTTTGACCGCCTCTTTCGCCAGGACCTGCGGATCTTGACTCGACCCGTCGTAGCCCGGAATCACCGGAATGCCCGCCTTCTCGACCAGCGCTTTGGCTTCGCGCTTCGAGCCCATCGATCGAATCGCACCCGGTGTGGGCCCGATGAAGATCACCCCTGCCTTGCGACAAGCCTCTGCGAAATCCGCGTTCTCCGCCAAGAAGCCGTACCCGGGATGGATGGCGTCGCTGCTCGTCACAGCGGCGGCTTCGAGAACCCTGTCGATGCACAGATAGCTTTCGGTGCTTGGCGCCGGACCCAAGAGAATCGCTTCATCGGCCTCCGCAACGAACGGCATGTCCGCGTCTGCCTCGGAGTAAACCGCCACGGTCGCGATGCCCATCTTTCGGCAGGTCCGCATGATACGGCGGGCGATTTCGCCACGGTTGGCAACGAGAATCTTCTGAATCGTGCTGGTCAACGCCCGCTTGCTCCTAGTGACGAAAGACGCCCCATGATGTGGTCCCTCGTACGGGAGCGTTGTACGCGGCGGACAGGGAGATCGCGATCACCGTGCGCGTGTCCCGCGGGTCGATGATGCCGTCGTCCCAAACACGCGCAGTCGCATAGAGCGCGGTCGATTGATCCTCGATCTGCTTCTCGGTCATCATCTTGGCAACCTCGAGCATTTTTTCATCGACCTCGATGCCCTTCTTCCTAGCGGCGTCGCGCTGAATGATGTCGAGCACACCCGCGAGCTGCTTGCCCCCCATGACCGCAATTTTGTGATTGGGCCACGTAAAGAGAAAGCGCGGACGATACGATCGGCCGACCATCGCATAGTTGCCTGCGCCGTAGCTCGAACCGGTCATGATGGTGATCGCCGGAACGGTGCTATTGGACACGGCGTTGATCATCTTGGCGCCGTTCTTGATGATCCCGGCCTGCTCGTACTGCTTGCCCACCATGAAACCAGTCGTGTTCTGGAGGAACAGCAGGGGAACGTTGCTGCTGTTGCACAGCTGGATGAACTGCGCAGCCTTGTTAGCGCTTTCGCTGAAGATCGTCCCATTGTTGGCGATGATGCCGACGGGGAAGCCGTGAATGTGCGCCCAACCGCAGAGCATCGTCTTTCCGTAAAGCGGCTTGAATTCACTAAAGCGAGATCCATCGACGATCCGGGAGATCACTTCGCGTTGGTCGAAAGGGACACGCACATCACAAGAGGCGATCCCCAGGAGATCCTCCGAGTCGTAGAGGGGCGCTTCCACCGGGCGGGGCCGAAACCTGCCATGCTTTCGCCACTCGAAATGCGCCACGATCTCCCGCCCTAGACGAATCGCGTCCATCTCGTCCTCCGCGAGGTAGTCGGAAACGCCACTGATCGAGGAATGCATTTCGGCGCCACCGAGCTCCTCATGATCGGCTTCCTCACCGGTGGCCATCTTCACTAGGGGAGGCCCGGCAAGGTAGACCTGAGCCTGCTTTTTCACCATCACGACGTAGTCGCTCATGCCGGGCACGTACGCGCCGCCAGCCGTCGAGCTTCCGAAAACCAGACAGATGGTCGGGATCTTGTGTTCGGAGCGCTGCGTGAGGTGACGGAACCCTGCGCCACCGGGCACGAAGATCTGATCCTGCTTCGGGAGATCGGCGCCGGCGGATTCGATACAGCTGATCCCGGGCAAGCGGTTCTGCTCGCAGATCTCCGCAAGCCTCCCTGTCTTCACCATGCTGATCGGGGTAATCGCCCCGCCCTTCACGGTTGCCTCGCTCGCGAGCACGCAGCACTCCACGCCGCTGATGAGGCCCACGCCACCGACGACTGCCGAGCCGGTCACCTCTCCCTTCATCCCGTGCCCTGCGAGCGCCGCGATCTCCAAGAAGAAGCTGTCGCGGTCGAGGAGCATCTCGATGCGTTTCCGCGGCAAGATACGGCCGCGCGCGAGGTGTCGGCTCACGTATTTCTCGCCGCCTCCGCCGTTGGCTTTGGCAAGCGCTTGGTTCAGCACTTCGAGCGCCGCAAGATTGCCCTCGCGATTGGCCTGGTACGTCTCGGACTTCGCATCGGCCTTTGAACGCAGGACGGGATAACGCTGTTCGGACATTCCGGGGAATCCTAGAGGCTGCCTGACACCTGGGGCAACCAAAAAATGAATGAGGATTCAATCAGCCAAACCCGACTGAAATTACAGACTATTTTTCTTTCCAGCGTAGAGCGGAGGGCGCCGGTCCCGCCAAGGTCTCGCGCGCTCGAGCTGGGCCGCGAGGGAAAACATCAGTGTTTCCTCGGTGGGGCGTCCGGTGAACATCACGCCGATGGGAAGCTCCTCCGCGTTCCAGTACAAAGGCACCGACATCGACGGCTGCCCCGTGAAATTCGCGACGGGCGTGAACGGTATGAACGAGAACGTGCTTTGCGCGGCTTGGTCGATGATCTTAGTGCTGCTGAGCGGTGCACTCCAGCCCAGCGCGGCGATGACCTTCTGTGCAATGAGGTCGGCTCCCTTTGGATCGAGCTCACCGATACGCGCCGGCGGCGTTCCCAGCGTGGGAGTGAGCACGAGATCGTAGCCCCGATAAACGTCGATGAGCCTGCGCGCTTCGGCTTGGAGCGCTCGAAGTGAAACCAAGAAGTCCTGTCCGCTCACAGCCTGGCCCATCATGCGAGTGACCCGAGTCGTGAGCTGAAAATCTTTCGAGGTCGCGCGTCGGTTTCTGAGTCGCTCGCCCTCGTGAATCTCCGCAGCAACGTTTGCTCCGACTACGATCAGGAATGCCCGACCAAGCGCTACGGTGTCGTGCCCAGGCGCAACCTCCTCGACGTGATGCCCGAGATCATCGCATAGCCGCGCCGCATCTTCGACCGCGGCCTTGCAATCCGGATGCACTTGTGCGGGCAATGCGGGCTCGCTGTGAAACGCAATGCGCAAGGGCCTCGGGTCGCTTTCGGCGGCTGCCAAGAACGTCCCTTCGATCGGCGCCGCGTAGTAGGGAGTCGTATCGTCCGGCCCGTGTGTCGCGTCGAGCATCGCGGCGCTGTCGCGTACGGTACGCGTCAACACGTGCTCCGACACGTACCCGGACCAGTGCTCGCTAGCGATCGGACCCGACGGGTTGCGAGCCCGGGATGGCTTGTGACCAAACAAACCGCAACACGATGCTGGGATCCGGACCGATCCACCTCCGTCTCCCCCCGATGCCATTGGCGTCAGACCCGCAGCGACGCTCGAACCCGAGCCCCCACTCGAACCGCCTGCCGTTCGGTCCAGCATCCACGGGTTGCGGGTCACCCCGTGAAGCTCCGTCTCAACGACCGGCAGAAGGCCTAGCTCCGAGGTTGCGGTCTTGGCTACCGGCACGACTCCGGAATCGAGCCAACGTCTGTAGAGGTTGGTCTCGTCCGTGGGCGTCCAACCTTTGAAGAACATCGAGCCCTCTTGCGTCGGAACCCCTGGGATACGCTGAATCAGGTCTTTGATGAGGAAAGGGACGCCGGCGAACGGACCGTCACCGAAGTCCGCCGCAGCCCGGGCGCGTGCGGCTGCGAAGAGCTCGAACACGACCGAGTTGAGCTGGGGATTCATCTGCTCGACGCGGGAAATGCATTCCTCAACGAGCTCGGCGCTGCTGACCTGGCCGGCTCGGACCAGCTCCGCAAGGCCCAGGGCGTCGTACGCGTCATATTCAGCAAAACCTGGCATCGAGCAGCCCTACCGCAGTCAAAGGACCAAAAGCAAAGGTCTTTTCGGGCTGCAAGCGAGGTGAGATACCACGCAGTGATGTTCCGTTCACAGTATAACTTCATTTTTTTGATCATATGGTTGCTAATTTTCCAGTGGAGTGGTACCACACGCTTAGACACCTCGGAGAACTAGCAATGTCAGTAAAAATATCTAGCTCTAATGGAATGATGAATGAAGTGATCGACGCCGTGAAAGCACGCGGGTGGATCACCTACTACGAAGCGTCTCAGGTCATCGCGAAGATCGGGGCGACTCAGGGGACCGTTCGGAAGTTCATTCGGCGGCTCGATGCCGCCGGGGTCGAGGTGACCGTCAACCAGGGCAGGAATCGAAAAGCAGATCGGCGGCGCTCCGCGAAACCGGCTGACAAGACCAATGTTCTCAGCGCGGAGCCGGTGCAGACGTATCTCGATTGGATGGGCGCTGTGAGCCTTCTCACGCGAGAGGGCGAGGTAGAGCTCGCGCGCCAGATCGAAAAAGGTCGTCAGATCATTTTCGACGCAGTGGTCGAGCAAAAGCTCCACGTGGACGACATCGCCGAGGTGCGCGGGCGCGTTGTTGCGGGTGAGCTGGCGGTGCGTGAGGCGGTCATCGAGTCGAGCTTCGAGGCTGTGCTGTGCGCCCTCGAGTCCTACGTACAGTCGTGTGAGGAGGGCTCCGCGGCTCGCAAGAAAGCGGAGGCAGACTCCGGTCTCTCAGCCAATCAGCTCCGCAAGCTATACAAAACCGTTTCCACCGCCGACGCCGACGTGGAACGTGCGAAGGCCGAGATGGTCGAAGCCAATCTGCGGCTGGTCGTCGCGATCGCAAAAAAATATCTCAAGCGCGGCCTACCCTTCATGGACTTGATCCAGGAAGGCAACATGGGCCTGATGCGCGCCATCGACAAGTTCGACTACCGACGTGGCTACAAGCTCTCGACTTACGCTTCCTGGTGGATCCGTCAGTCGATGGCCCGTGCCACGACCGACCAAGCCCGTACGATCCGTATTCCGGTCCACGCCTGTGAGCTCCTTACCAAGGTCACCGGCATGACGCGCAAGCTCACCGCCGAGTTCGGACGTGAGCCCTCCCCAGCGGAGATCGCAACCCGTATGAAGCTTCCGCCCGACCAGGTGGCGAATCTACTGATGATCTCGCGCGACACCGTTTCGCTGGAAATGCCGGTCGGCAACGACGGCAACAGCGAGCTTCGTGACCTAATCGCAGACGATGAGGTGGGCAGCCCGATGGATTCGGTGATTGACGAGGACCTTTCTAAGTCGGTGCTCAGGGCACTCGAGACTCTGAATCCGCGCGAGCCGCGCATCATCCGCATGCGCTTCGGCATCGGCGAACACGAGTCGCCCCCGCTCGCGGAGATCGGCCGCGCATTCGGGCTCAGCCGAGAGCGCATCCGTCAGTTGCAAGCCCTTGCGCTTCGCAAGCTCCGCAACGTACACGGCGATGCGGCGCTCAAGCAATTCGTGAGCGCTTAGGCGTAGGCCCGAGCCGGCCGAATCACTGCCATCGGGGTGATGCGTGCCGCCCCCAGGACTCCAATTCGGAGACCGGAGGTCGTCATCCAAGCTCCCCGTTCTTCGCCCGCGCGATCCACTTCTCCATCACCTTTTGCACGACGTCGAGGGCCATATTCTTGAATGGGCGAAGGAGTAGGGGGACCTTCTGCATGTCGATGACGGCTTGCCCGGGCTGCATGTCGATGGTGGCAGCCACGCTCACGCCCTTTACGCGGAAGGTGATCTCCACATGGGTGTCGCTCAGCCAAGTCGTCTTCGCGTCGTACTTCTCCCACTTCGCGATGTAGTGCTCCGCGGCTTTCTCCGCGGCCTTTTTAGCCAGCTCGGGGCTGAGATCGTGTTTGATGATGTGTTGCATGAAGCCTCTCGATGAGCGGTAAGGTTGCACGAAAGAGCGAGTCCACGCTACGGGAGGGGCTCGACCGGGCGCCCTTGTTCGATCCAGGCGGCCAAGGCGGACGTATCGCCGAGCGGACGAGTCGCCTCGGGAAGCGAGCAAGCCCCTACCC
>CAZHPJ010000020.1:0-13898 GCA_964534585.1 uncultured Sandaracinaceae bacterium
AGGTATTCAGGTCGATGATCACGCCCATCGAAACCAGTCGCACGTACACGTCGGTGAAACCAACCCAGAAGAGACTCATCCAGGCGAAGTTGGGATGCCGAGCGTTGAGCCAGCTCACCCTCTTCCAAGCTCCGTATCGAGCGGTCTCCTCGCCACATGACATGCAGTCCATGCCGCCGCCTACCAAGTGCCGAAGCGCGTGGCATCCGAACGTATAACCCGCGAGAAACGTTGCATTGAGGAACAACACGACCGTGCCGACACCAATGCCGAGCTCCCCATTTCGGAAGAGCGACATGAAGGCGTCGTAGTAGAGGATGAAGATGTACGCGACGGCGAAGTAAAGCGCGTAGCGATGGAGGTTTTGGAAGATGAGCCACGCCGTCTCACCGCGGTACCTGCCGCTCGTGACCGGATTCACCGCGCATGCGGGGGGCGATCCGGTGAACGCTCGGTAGTACGTCTTGCGGTAGTAGTAACAGGTGAAGCGGAAGACACCTGGGAAGAAGAGAATCAGCAGCGCGGGCGACGCCGGCAGGAAGCTTGGCCACCAGCTGGGCCATGCACCCAGCCAGGTATGGGCTAATGGAGCCGCCCCGGAAACGGAAGGGTCGGCATAGAGGACCGGCGAATAGAGGGGACTGAGATACGGATTCGCGTAGTAGTTCTCGCCTTGGAACGCCGCCCATGTGACATAGATGGAAAAGACGGTGAGCACGAGGACCGTTGCTAACGGGGAGACCCACCAGCTATCTTTTCGGTTCGTCGCGGCTGGTCCGGTAGGATGACCGCCGAGTACACTGAGTTGTCGAGTCGGCATGGGCTCGGCGGACTATACCGAAAGCGCCGAGTGGCGAACAAGGATTTCCGGGGAGGGGCAGTCGATGAGAACGCTGGTTTTGACGCGGTCCGACGTCGAGCGGGTGGCGACGATGGAGCTCGTAGTAGCCGCTGTGGAACGCGCATTCGCCGGATTCGGACGCGGCGAAGCGACCATGCCGCCCAAGGTTTACCTGCCGATCAAGGACCACGATGGCGACTTTCGCGCAATGCCCGCGCGCCTTGGAGATTCGGCCGGCGTCAAGTGGGTAAGCGTACACGCGCGCAATCGCAAGCGTCACGGGCTGCCAACGGTGATGGCGGTCTATGTCCTCAATGACCCAGCAAACGCCTTCCCGCTTGCGGTCATGGACGGCACGCTGCTCACCGCACTGCGCACCGGTGCAGCGGGTGCAGTCGCGTCGAAGTATCTCGCGCGCAGCGTTCCGGAGACGATCAGCTTCATCGGGTGCGGTGCGCAAGCCTACACGCTGCACGACACCCACCGGGTCGTATTCGACGGGTTCGAAAGTCTCGCACATGATCGCAACGCGACTACTGCGCAGCGCTTTGCAGACCGAGTGGGCGCGCGTGTCGTGAGCTTGGAAGAAGCCGTGGCGGTGTACATCGACGACATTCACCAAGCGACGGAGAGCGGCGAGATCAACGTCCCCCTCGCCGCCGGCGACTTCACCGTCGAGGACATTGCCGGTACGCTCGGCGAGGTCGTCGCGGGAATGCGGCCCAAGCCGGACATCGGCACGACGACCCTATTCGACTCGACAGGCCTTGCGGTCCAGGACCTATCCCTGGCCCGCGCGATCTATGAGGCGGCCAGGTCTGTATCGATCGGCCAAGAGATCGATCTGATCGGCTTCGACTCGGGGACGATGGCCTAGCTTAGCGCAAAAATAGGGGATTCCTCGGCGGCAGCAGTACGCTCTCGCGGGTGCTGCGGTTCAACTCGATAGCGCTCCTCCTGGCCCTGCTTTGGCCCGTGCTCGGCTCTTCACAGGAAGAGCCCGCCGCGTTCCTCGGACGCCCAGATGCCGACCGCATCGAGTCGTTGCGGACTGCGGAGATCTCCGAGGTGAAAAAGGGCAAGGGCGGGCGGAGCCTGGCCTTCAAGATCACTCTCGCCGACGGAACGCGTGGCTACTTCAAGCCCAAACAGACCTTCTCCGCGGCCCATTGGTACTCGGAGGTAGCCGCCTACTACTTGGACCGCGAGCTCGGTCTTGGCCGTGTTCCACCGACAACCGGGCGCACGTTTCGTTGGAGCGATCTGCAAGAGGCTGCCGGTCGCGATGAGCGGGTGTCCGAGCTCGGCATCGCGCGGGACGGCACCGTGAAAGGCGCGTTCATTTGGTGGATCCCCGAGCCGTTGAAGCGCGTTCGCATGGGCCGCAAGTGGGAGCGATGGGTACGGATTCAAAAATCGCTCCCTATCACACCGTACCAGCGGCCGGTGGACTACCGAGCCGATCTCAACCGCCGTCCTGGTATTCGGGAAGCGACCGATCCTAGCCGCCCGATCGCGCGGACACCGGACACGGAAGAGCGACCGGCCGAGTTGTCCGACCTGATCGTGTTCGACTACCTCACTCAGAACGTCGACCGATGGGGCGGTGACTTCACCAACGTTCGATCACACGGCGCGGGCGGACCTTTGATCTATTTGGACAACGGGGCCGGCTTCTGGCTCGGACACCAGCGCTTGGGCCTGATGGAGGCGCGATTGAAGGCCCTTCAACGATTCCGACGGTCGACGATCGACGCGGTGCGAAACCTCGATATCCAGCGATTTACCGCCCATTTGCAGGGCGATCCGCTCGCTCCCGTGCTGAACGAAAAGCAGCTGGATGGCCTCGCCCAACGCCGCCGGGCCGTCTTGCAGCACGTGGAATCCATGGTCGCCAGGTTCGGTGAGAGGCAGGTGTTCGCGTGGTAGATTTGGTCAGTGAAAGAACGACTTCGACTTCCGGCTGAGTGGGAGCGGCACGCGGCCTGCTGGCTCGCGTTTCCCTATTTGCAGGAAGAGTGGCCGGGCCATCTCAGCGAAGCGCAACATTCGATCGCGGCGTTGTGCCGCACAATCGCCGACGCTGGCAATGAGCCGGTCCGGTTGCTCGTCAAGAGCGATGAGGTCGAAGAGCGCGCGCGTTCTTTGATCGGTGAGTCGCGTAACGTTGGGTACCTGACGGCCGATTACGGCGACTGCTGGGTACGCGACACCGCGCCACTTTTCGGACACTCCGCGGACGGAGGGCTCGGCGCACTGTGCTTCGACTTCAACGGCTGGGGCGGCAAGTACGAGATCGCCTTCGATGAGCGCGTCGGCAAGTGGCTGAGCGATCGACTTGGAGCCAGTCGCTTCGAGTGTCCCGTCGTCTTGGAGGGGGGAGCCCTCGAGTCCAACGGCCAGGGGACTTTCCTGACTACCGCTTCTTGTGTGCTCAACGAGAATCGAAATCCCGGGTTGACTCGCGGGGCCTTCGAGAGGGCGTTGAGCGCCGTGGTTTCGGTGGATCGACTGATCTGGCTCGACCGCGGCTTGGAGCACGACCACACCGACGGCCACATCGATATGATCGCCCGCTTCGTGGCGCCGGATACCGTGCTCTGCATGACGGCAAGCCCGGGGGCACCCAACGAACAAGTGCTCGAGTCGATTGAGCAAGATCTTCGCGCGAGCGGCTTGAGTGTGCTCGGGATCCCGGCGCCCGGCGCGGTCACAGCGCCCGACGGTGCCCCACTGCCAGCCAGCTACTGTAACTTCTACATCGCCAACGAGGCGGTGCTCGTCCCGATCTACGACATGCCGGAAGACCACGCCGCCGTGCGCGAAATCGCGAACGCGTTTCCGGGCCGCGAGGTGATCGGCTTGCCGGCCGCAGACCTGCTATGTGAAGGCGGAGCATTTCACTGCGTCACGCAAGCTCAGCCTATCGCGTCATGACCGCATCTTCATTTTCGATCGGCATCGTTCAATGCGCCCTCGGCGGCACGCGCGAAACGAATGTCGCCCGCGTCGAAGCGTTGGTGCGTGAAGCAGCGAAGCGCGGCGCACAGATCGTCCTCACCCCCGAGCTCTTCGAGGGCCCCTACTTCCCGCAGAACCAAGACGAGGGAGCGTTCGATCTGGCCGCTCCGCTCGACGGCCATCCAACGGTGGCGCGAATGCAGGCCCTTGCTGCGGACCTCGGCGTCGTGCTCCCCATCTCGTTTTTCGAACGAGCTGGCCAGGCCTACTACAACAGCATCGTGACGATCGACGCCGACGGCACTCAGCTCGGCGTTTACCGCAAGAGCCACGTCCCCGATGGTCCGGGGTACGAAGAGAAATTCTATTTTCGCCCTGGCGACACCGGCTTTCGGGTCTGGAAGACGCGCTATGCACGCGTTGGGGTAGGCGTTTGTTGGGACCAGTGGTTCCCTGAGGCCGCCCGGAGCATGGCCCTCCAAGGGGCCGAGATCCTGCTCTACCCAACTGCGATCGGCACCGAGCCCAACGCACCGGGCGACGACACCAAGGAGCCTTGGCAGCGCGCAATGGTCGGGCATGCCGTGACCAATGCGATGCCGGTTGCAGCAGCAAATCGTATCGGCATTGAAGATGAGCTGACGTTCTACGGAAGCTCGTTCGTTTGCAACCAACGCGGCGGCATGGAGGTCGAGCTTGGGCGAGAACAGGAAGGCGTTGCCACCGCTTCGTTCGACCGCGAGGCGCTACGCCGCTACCGCGCAAGTTGGGGCTTTTTCCGCGATCGCCGCCCGGATCTGTACGGTAGGCTGACGGAAGGCGAGCCCGTTGACTGATTCACTCTATGCGATCGTCGACGCGGAAACCGCCGACCGACCGCTTGCGCTGACGTTCCAAGCCTTGAACGCAGGCTGCGCCATGGTGCAGCTTCGCGCCAAGCGGCTCGACGACCTCGCGTTTCTGAGGATCGCGGAGCGCGTTCGGGCCGCATGCACGCACGCTGCAGTGCCATTCATCGTGAACGATCGTGCCGACATCGCGCGTCTCATTCGTGCCGACGGCTTGCATCTCGGCCAAGACGACTTCTCGATCGAAGATGCCCGACGTGTCGTTGGGGACATGCGAATCGGCGTTTCTACACACACGCTCGAACAGGCCGCGCAGGCCGAATCAGAGGGTGCAGACCTCATCGCGTTCGGCCCGGTCTTCAAAACGGATACCAAGGAGAATCCCAGCCCGATCGTGGGTCTGAAGACTCTCGAGAAGGTCTGCCGGGCCACCTCTTGCCCGGTGGTGGCGATCGGGGGAATTACCCCAGAAAACGCGGATGAAACAATCCAGGCCGGAGCCTGCTACATCGCCGTGATCTCGGCCTTGCCGCGCTTCCTCGGAAACGCTTCCTAAGGCGTCATTTTGCTTCGTCGAAGTACTGAATCGCGGTCTCGATCGCCGCACCGAGTGCCTGGTTCACCAGCGTCGCTGTCGCGTCTTCACCGCTTCGCAGCGCCTCATAGTAACGCTGCCGCTCGGTCGCATGAATGACGACGGGCGGGAAGCCCGCACGCATGAGAATCAGGTTCATCACCAGACGCGCGACCTTTCCGCTGTGTCGCGGAAAGGGATAGATGTGCAGCAGTTGATGGTGCACCTTGCTCGCCACGCGAACCGGGTGCATCGTCTTCTTGGTATCGGGATCGGAAAGCCACTGGACGAGCTGACGCATGCGGTAGCTGATCTTGTCGGGCTGCGAGATCTCATGGAAGTAAAGCCGGTGAAGCGGCATGTCCTTGCGGTACTTGGGCGGGCCCTTCCCTTCGAGCTCCTCAGGCGCGAGCTGGGCGAAGAGCTTCTTGATCACTTCGAGGTTGGGCGAGAAGCGCCGGCGTGAGGACATCTCACGGATCATTTCGATCGCGCCCATGTGATTCCGGATCTCGTCGTAGACCGGAATGAGAGAGGGATCGGCAACGGTCTCGTCGTAGATGGCGGCCCTGAGCTCGTCCATCGAGTAGACGACGCCTTCGAGCGCGCTGTCGTGATAGATCCAAGCGATGTCGAAGCGCTCTTGATACTCTTGGCGCGCCTGCGGGCTGGCCAAATCGAGCAGCTCCTGAAGCTGGGCGACTCGCTCTTCTAAGCTCGGACCTTGAAGCGCTTGAACCAAGGAATTTCCTCCACCCCCGGGGAACCTACACCACCAGCCCCGCGCGGCCGGCGAAACTAACAGCGGGGCGCGGGCCCGTCAACCGAGACCGATTTCGGCTAATTCAGCGCGTCGGAAATGGCCCCACGAAGGCGCATTTTGCTTGGAACCCCCGTAGAAGCCCAGCGAACCAGGCCGCCCCGGCCCACGACGATGACGGTCGGAAGCGTCTGGATGGCGTACCGCCGTTGAACCGTCCCGGTTCGGTCGTGGAGGGTTGGAAACTCGGTCCCGAAGGCAGCGTGGGCGGCTTGCAGGCGCTGCCGGTCGATCGGCTCGACGTTCACTGCGTAGAACGCGACGCCCTGGTCGGCAAACTCCTGCTCGAGCTCGTTGAGGATCGGTGTCGTCTGACGACAGGCCCCGCACCAGCTTGCCCAGAAGTCGAGGACTACCACTTGCCCGCCCATGTCCGACAAGGTGACCTTGGTCGGCCCCCCCGGTTCTCCCCCGGCGGCGATGGTGAGGGTCAAGTCGGGCGCAGGCTGTCCCATCAGCGGGGACGCGTTGCCGCGAGTCATCCATGCGTAGAGCCCCACGAAGACCATCGCGATGACCAGCCAATGAATCCACTTGCGCGGCGAGGTCTTGGCGGGCTCAGTCATCGTGACTCCATCAACGGAAGCTCGATGCGGAACCGTGCCCCGCCCTCGGGTGCGCCGTCGAGCCTGACTTCTCCGCCGTGCTCTAGAACCACTTTCTTCACGATCGCCAACCCCAACCCAGTGCCCTCGGCTTTGCTGGTATAGTACGGGTCGAACACGCGGTCCCAGTTCTCCTTTGTGATGCCGGGGCCGTTGTCGCGGACCTCGATGAAGCCAGCCGAGTCGGTCCCATAGGCGCGCACGAAAACGCGGCCTCCGCCCGACGGGTGTGCCTCGTAGACCGCCTGAATCGCATTTCGCAAAAGATTGTCGACGCCGCGCTTGAGCATCATAGGGTCCATACGCACGCGGATGGGTTCCGTTGCGCAACTCACCCCCACTTCGACAGGAGCTGGAGTGCCGTGGCCCACGTCTTCGAGGATTGCGGGGACCGAATCTTGGATGCTCTGCGCGAAGTCGCAGAGGTCGGCCGGTGACAGATCGGCCCTCGGTAGCTTGGCAAAGGCACTGAATTCACCGACGAGGCGACGCAGGGTAGCAACCTCTTCCTCGATGATCGCGCGGGCATGCTCGAGCTTCTCGCGGTAGGTTTCGTCCTCACCATCGTAGGTCTGGTGCATCTCCTGCGCGGCAAGCTGGATCGGCGTGAGCGGATTCTTGATTTCGTGAGCGAGGCGTCGCGCGAAGTCCTGCCAAGCGCTGATACGCTGGAGGTATTCGATGCGCGTGCGAGAATCGCGCAGGTCGCGTACCATGTCGTTGAAGGCCTGCGTGAGCTCTGCGACCTCGTCGGTCGCACCCGTGGGCAGCGTCACGGTAAGGTCGCCTGCGCCGACTTTGCGAGAGGCTTCCGCCAACGCGGTGACCCGGCGCGTCACCCGGCGCGACACGACCGCACCGATCAAAAACGCCACCACGATCACCAGAAACGCCATGACGCCGAAGACCCACGCGTAGACATCCGACACCGACGCGGCTTGGCGCTGCAAGCGCGAGTACACGTCGGCCACTGCACCCGCTTTTTGCAAGCGCTCGAAGTACACCTCGGGAACGGCTACCTCGACCGCGATGCGCAGCTTGCTTCCTCCCGCGTCGGTCTGCCGATCACGAGTCGTGGTGCGCATCGCCTCTCCGGTGGGGCTCGCCTCGCGAGATACATGAGCAACCTCTTGGTCCGCGTCATCTGTGACGCGAATCCCCTGCACGACGTCGTATCTCCCGAGGAGCTCTCGCAGCAGCGGCTCGATATTCGATGTGCTTCGACTCTGCGTCAGCTCGGCCTCGACAGCCCATTGGACCGCGTCAGCGACTTGTTCGGAGCCCAATCGGAGCGCCGCCAACTGCCCGCGACGCGCCTCCACACCATGGATCAGCTCCGCACCGAATTGTTCGTTCACGCCGACGAGGTACACGTCGCGCAGCGCGCCCCGAGCCAGGAAAATGCTGCCTCCGAGGGCGAGAAACACCGACAGACCAATGGCGAACAGGATCTTTCGCTCGAACCGGCTCATTCGGGCACCCTCGAATACTCGCTCCGAAACTCGATCGTGCGCTCGGCTCGGCAGATTCGGCGCCGGACGATATTCAGCGTGATCGGCCCTACCGGATCGGTCCCGGACGCCGGCCGGATCAACTCGCTACACTGTTTTTTCGAGATGGGATTGAACTCCGCGTTCACGACGAAGTAGATCTCTTTCCCCTTCTGCTGCTCGTAACTCGTCGGCTCGCCGACGAACAAACCTTCGATGGCTAGACAGCGGTTGAGCACCTGTTCGAGCGTCTGGAGCCGTTCGCTTCGGTTGCCAATCCGAACGAGATAGTCATCGTCCCAAAGATCGAGGGTCGCGTCGCAACCGAACTGGCGTAGGGCTATCCGACGGTTAGATCCCTTGAGGTGCGACCCAACGGTTATGACGAGACGCTTGCGCAGCCCACTCGAGAGCTCTTGCCGCACGCGCTCGTCTGCGAGATCCTTTGCCGAGAAAGATACCTTCGGTGCGCCGCGCGACCAGGTGACGCGCACCTCACGGGGGGGCAGATGTGACTGAGCGTATGCGACCGTCGCGGTCAGCAAGACCAGCGCTGCGAGCCAGTATCTCACAACCGTATGAACCCCACGAGGGTCGAGAAACCGACTTGAAAAACCCCTACCCGCGTGTCGAATCGGAATCCGAAGTCGAAGGTCAGGTCGAGAGGAAAGCGCGAAAGCCCCGTGTATCCGCTCAGCCCCGTGCGTGGGTCTCGAAGGTCAGCAAGCCCGTACAAGCCGATCAGTGTGTAGAGATTGACCTCGCGCAGGCCCCGATCGCGCACGCGTTCGTAGACGGGAATGTTGTAACCAAGGTCGAGCCTCCACGCTAGCTCACCGAGTTGGTTGTTCTCGACCGACGTGTCCAGAAGATTCGGCGGCGGACGCGCGTCGAGTTGCATCTCCAGGAATCGAGACGGGATCAAGTCAGTGAGATCGGAGACGTGGAAAAGATAGAAGAACGGCGTGGTGCCGAAGGCGGCGCCACCAAACGCACCGAGCCGGATCGTGTGCTTCCAAGGGAGCTTCCACCACCGTCGCACCCAGGCTTCGAGTTGAAGGAAGTCGTAGTCACCCCCTAGGAAGCGTGTTCCAGCGGTGACCACGCCGCGAAAGACCACGCCCTCTTTGGTAATGCCCGGGTCGTCGCGCCTGTCGTAAATCAACGCGAATCGCAACGAGGAAACGAAGCTCCTGCCGTCTTGAATCGCGAAGTCTATCGGCGCGATTTCGCTGCCCCGCTGCTCACTAGCGGCTTCAGGACGGTCGAGAACGCTCACGATGTCGCCAACCCAGTCGAGGCTGTAGCGAAGGGTGGTCGTGATGTCCCTGCCGGTGCCGACCATGAAACCACCGCGTCGATAGCGAACCACGGCGTTTGGAACGATCGAGGTGCCGGGACAGGTCGGCAGCCCACAGGGCACGCTCACCAAGGGGCTGTTTCCGTAGAACTCCCGTCCATTCAGGAAGAACGTCCCAAACCGAATGCCGTATGCACTCTTGATCAGCTTGGGATACCGGAGATCCAAGCGTCCACCCTGCTGAAACTCACTCAGCAACGCGGTCCCGGAGAGCCGGATGCCGAGGCCGGCGAGGTTGGTCTCGGTGACCTTGAAGCCGAGCCAGGGGAAAAGCGTGCGACCCCTGTCGGTAGTCTTGCTGGCGCCTTCGGACAAGCCCGCAACCAACTGCTCGATCACGACCGTGTTGCGTTCTCTGACCTCCACGACGAGCACCACGTAGCCGCGCTCGGCGCCGCGCTCGAGCCGAAGCTCGACGCTATTGAACCAACCCGTGCCCATCAGCCGCCACTCGGTCGCCAGCAGCTCGGGGGACTCTGGGTCCATGAAGTCGCCCTGCTTCAGCGGAATGAACTTGCGAACGGTGTGCGCTTTGGTTCGCTTGTTGCCGATGACGACGATACCCTCGAGCACGTAGCGAACCTGCGACGAGATCTGATCGGCGTGGCGACCTTCGCTAGCCACGCCGTAGGGGTCGCGGAACTCCTCAGGCTCCTGGGCTTCTTCGGCGTCGTGCGCAGGTGCGGCGACGACGTCGCCCGGACGGTAAGGCTCCCCCTTGGGATCGGCATCTTGCGCACTGGCGATCGCGGCGGACACGAGTGCCAAGCAAGAAATCGAACAAGAAATCCAGAAGGCGATCTGGCTCGGAAGCCAGCGTCTCGGTCGCAAGCGCGGGCTCACGACGGCCAGACTACTCTAGTGGCGGGAGGTTCGCGAGAAGCCAAAGGCATCCAGTCACCACCACGAAGACGGCACCCACCCATCCGAGAGTGCGCCAAAACCCGATCTGCCTGCCGTCGTCTTTCGACTTCACGGGGCTAGTTGTAGCAGATTCCGTTGGGAAGGAGGGAGAATAGTCCAGGGCGTTCCAGGGCTCGCGCGGCTCGTCGAGGTCCTCTTCTCCAGGCCGGCGAATGATGCGGATCGTCGCGTCTTCGTCCGGCTCTTCTATCCGCGGACGGAGCCCCGAAACCGGTGTGTCGTCGGCACGGCCGAGAGCCGCGAGGCCCTCCTCGAACGCCTGCACGAACGGAAGCGCGGTGGGATTTTTCGGAGGCGCTTGGGATGCCTTGTCGCGAAGCGCTGGCGGCAAGGTTTCTCGGGGCGGCGGTACGGCATCGACGCGAAACGTTCCCTCGGTCCACTCGAGGGCAATCACGAAATCGGCTGCCGTCCCGCCGTCGATGCTGACGTCGTTGAGCTCGCCCTTCTCGTAGTACCCGATGGCGAGTCGCCCACGGAGCTCGAGCAAGAGCCGCCCGGTGAGGCCCGCATTCTCACAGTAGCGCATCAATTCTGGGGGGGGGTGTACCGCGAGCGAACCGCGGCGCGTCGTGTCGGTGCCGCGCGAGACCGGGAGGTGCGGGAGCTTCGGATACACCGCAAATTCGCCGTCGCGCAGCGAGAGCAGCACCTCGAGCGCTTGCTCTTCGTCGGAGGTCACCTCTGCGTCCGCGACCTGCCCATGCAAGAGGCGGATCGTGCCCGAACCGGAGGTGCTTTGAAACGCAAGCACACCGGTCGTGCCGATCTCCTCGAGACCACCGAGCAAGTCCCCGACGCCCTCGGCCGGAATGGTTCCTGCGAACACCGCCTCTGCAGCCATGACTCATGCAAGTGATTCTCGGCGCCCGCGTTGTCAAGGCGTTCGCAGGCCGCCAGGACTCGGGCGTCAGTCCAGAGTTTCCAGATAACTCAGGGGAAAATGCTGCGCTCTTCGTACGAGATAGCGAGGCTCTCGAGCGCCAAAGCGTAGGCCGCAACGCGTGGATTGACCTTGTTTTCCGCGGCGTAGAACATCGTGCGCTGGTACGCGCGGCGCATCATGTGCAGCAACCGCCGCTGAACTTCTTCAGCGTCCCAGTGCTCGCTATTCCGATTCTGCACCCACTCGTAGTAGCTGACGGTCACACCGCCCGAGTTAGCCAAAATGTCGGGAATGACGGGGATGCCGCGGTCGGCAAGAACCGCGGCGCCTTCGGGATTGACGGGTCCGTTCGCACCTTCCGCGACCAGTCGCACGTCCAGCTTGGTTGCTTCGTTGTTACCGACTTGGTTCTCGAGGGCAGCCGGAATGAACAAGTCGGCCTTGGTTTCGAAGAACTCGTCCCGCGTGAGCTTTTCTCCGCGCGGGTAACCATCGATCGACCCGTTGGCCTGCACGTGGTCCTGGAGCTTGTGCGCGTTGAAGCCTTCATCGTTACGCAGATAGCCCGTGTGGTCTCCCGTCGCGATGGTCGAGACCCCGAGCTTGGCGAGCAGAAGCGCCGTGTTCGAGCCCACGTTGCCGAACCCCTGAACGATGGCGGTGGCGCCTTCGAGGTCGAAGCGAGCCTCCCGCGCCCACTCTTTGATGCAATGCACCACACCCTGACCAGTTGCCGTCTCACGGCCCTCCGAGCCACCTGCATTGATCGTCTTTCCAGTCACCACCGCTCGCTGGTGGTTCTTCTCGTAAGTCGGCCCGGTGTTGATGTACGTATCCATCATCCAAACCATCGTCTGGGCGTTGGTCCCCATGTCCGGCGCGGGAATGTCATGTGAGGGACCGATGTTGTTGCCTAGCGCGTGTGTGAATCGCCTCGTGATGCGTCGCAGCTCATCGCGCGAGTGTTCGCGTGGGTTGAACTTGATGCCACCTTTGCCGCCGCCGAACGGGATACCCAGCAATGCGCACTTCCAGGTCATCTGGGTGGCGAGCGCTTTGAGCTCATCGAGGCAGACGTCTTCATGATACCGCATGCCGCCCTTGTAAGGACCCATCACGTTGTTGTGCTGAACCCGGTAACCCTTGAACACGCGGGTATCCCCGTTATCCATACGCACCGGGAAATGGACGATCAGCTCGTTCTTCGGCTCGGCGAGGATTCCTTGCACGTGAGGCGGAATACCGGTCAGCTCGGCAGCCTCATCGAGATAGCCCTGGACGACCTCAAAGAAGCGAAATTTTCCTGGCCCAGCAGACATCTTCTACAATGCTACCCTGAGCGTTTGTCGGTCACCAAGATCGGCGCAAATCTTGCGCATCGTGATCGCACGGCGAAGGAACCGCGCGACGTACAGAAAACGGTTCTCAATAGCCACGGCGCCCTTGTTTTTCTGCGTTTTGTAGCGTTAGTGTTCGATCGGACGGACGGCTGATAAGACTAACGCCGCGGCCTTTGCTTTGGAACGGCAAGGAGGGTGCGATGGATGAACCGGGAAGCGATTTCCGTCGCGAGTTAGAAGCCCGCGGCGTATCACGCCGCGAGTTCATGGGCTTCTGCTCAGCGATCGCAGTGATGTTTGGTTTGCCGAAGGGTGCGACGGCGGCAATCGCAGACGCGATCGAAAACAAACCGAAGCCCACTTTGGTGTGGCTCAATTTTCAAGACTGCGCGGGCAACACCGAATCGTTCCTTCGCGCTAGCAAGCCAACCGCGGCAGAGGTGATCCTCGATCTGCTCTCGATTGACTACCACGAGGTGATCATGGCAGCGGCCGGTCACCAAGCGGAGGAGAACCTGCACTCGGTCGTCAAGAATCAGAAGGGCGCGTATATCGCAGTCGTCGAGGGCTCGATCCCGATGGGCGCGAACGGCGCGTACTGCACCGTCGGCGGCAAGTCAGCGCATCAAATCGCCAACGAAGTCTGCGGCAACGCGTTGGCGACCATCGCGGTTGGTACCTGCGCTTCATTTGGCGGCATCCCGGCGGCGTCACCGAATCCGACGAGCGCGCTCGGTGTTGCCGATGCGGTCCCTGGTATCAAGCAACTGATCAACCTTTCGGCGTGTCCGGTGAACGCGCAGAACCTGACTGCGACGCTCGTCTACTTCCTGACCTATGGGAGGTTCCCCGCTCTCGACCGGCTGAATCGCCCGATTTTCGCGTACGGAAAATCGATTCACGACAACTGCGAGCGGCGCGCCCACTACGACTCCGGGCAATACGTCGAGCAATGGGGCGACGAAGCGCATCGCGACGGCCAATGCCTCTACAAGATGGGCTGCAAGGGCCCTGTGTCGTTCCAAAATTGTCCCAACATCGGTTGGAACGACAACACCAGTTGGCCGGTCGCATGCGGTCACGGCTGCATCGGCTGCGCCGAGCCGTACTTCTGGGACAAGATGACGCCGTTTTACGCGCATCTCCCGGGTTTCCCCGGCTTCGGCACGGGCTCGAACATCGACAAGGTCGGCTTCTGGGCGACCGTCGGCGTCACCACCGCATTTGCCACGCACACCTTGATACATCT
>CAZHPJ010000021.1:0-13880 GCA_964534585.1 uncultured Sandaracinaceae bacterium
GTACCCGTCACCAAGTGGATCGTGCTAGTGCCGAAACCCACGCGGTTTCAGTTGCTCTACGGCAAGCCGATGTATTTCGAAGGCACGGGTCACGAACGGGACGAAGTAGTGGCCGCGATGGTCGATCAGGTGAAAGAACGGATCCGCGCCTTGATTCGACAAGGACGTCAGCTCAGAGAGAAGGAGATCTCGGAAGAGGATCTCGTGCTGTGATGAGAGTCTTGGTGACAGGTATCTCCGGGATGCTCGGGCGCTTGACCGCGCTGAAGCTTCTCCAACATGGGTATGAGGTGATCGGGATCGATCGCCGGCCGTGGCCCGACGCACCCGAAGCGATCGAGCTTTTCCAGGCCGACATCCGCAAACGGCCCGCCGAGAACGTGTTCCGGACGCAACGGCCCGACGCGGCCATCCACATGGCCACCGTGACGCACCTCGTACACAAGAGCCCCGACCGGATGCGCGTGAATCTCTATGGCACCCGCGCCTTCATCCATCACTGCCACAGCTACGGCGTGAAACAGGCGGTCTTCGTAGGGCGCCACACCTTCTACGGCGCGGCCGCAGACTCCCCGCTCTACCACACCGAAGACGAGCCTCCGATGGCGGCGCATACCTTCCCCGAGCTCGCCGACTTGGTCGCTGCGGACCTGTACGCTGTCTCGGCACTGTGGCGCTATCCGGAGATCGCAACTTCCGTCCTGCGCGTCGTGTACACTCTCGGCCCCAGCAAGCACGGGACGCTCTCCACCTTCCTACGCGGTCCCAAGGTGCCGCTGATCATGGGCTTTGACCCGCTCTTCCACTTCATTCACGAAGAAGATGCCGCCGAAGCGATCGTCACGGCCCTCGCCCACAAGCTCCACGGCATCTACAACGTCTCCGGCCCGACACCGGTGCCGCTCTCGACCATCGTCCGCGCAGCGGGCCGCCGACCACTCGCGGTTCCGGCAGCAGTGTTCAAGCTAGGCCTAGGCCGTCTGGGCCTCCCGCAGCTTCCATCCGGCGCCATCGACCACCTCAAGTACCCCATCGTGGTAGACAGCGACGCCTTCCGCCGCGCAACTCGCTACACCTACGCCCACGACGAGCGCGAAACCATCAACAGCTTCCGCACGGCACGCTAAAGATCTCGAACCGCTGGCACTGGCGCTGAATCGCACCTTTTTTGACCCAAGCAGCTTCTCCGCCCGATCTTCCTCGGGATGTCGATGTCGAATGAGCGGAGTGAGCTTCGGGGACAGCTCCTGGATGGCCGCTATCGTATCGGGAATGCGATCGGCATGGGAGGGACGGGGATCGTCTTCGAGGCGGAGCGCCTGGCCACGCTCGAGCGGGTCGTCATCAAAATGCTCCGGCCGACCCATACCGGCAATCCCGATCTGATGAGCCGGGTGCGGCGCGAGGTCGAGGTTGCCCGCCGCGTCTTCCATCCTGGCATCGTTCCCGTCATCGACCACGGCACGCTCCCCGACGGCTCGCCATACGTCGTGATGAAACACATGCGATCAGAGAGCCTGTCGTCATATTCGCGGCGCTGCGGCGTGCTCAACGCGCTCCAGGTTGCCGTGATCATGGCCCGGCTAGCGTCGATCCTACATAGCGTGCACCGGCATGGCTATGTCCATCGAGACATCAAGCCCGAGCACATCTTGCTCAACCGAGGCAGCTGCGGTGAGCTCGACGTGCATCTTCTCGACTTCGGCGTGTGTGCCGCCGATACGGCACCACCCGACGAGCGCGCGCGCGAGCGTGGCCGTGTTTATGGCACCCCGAGCTACGCCTCGCCCGAGCAGGCTAGCGGCAATCCGTTCGTCGACGCGCGTGCCGACCTCTTCGGTGTCGGCATCACGATGTTCGAAGCGCTCACCGGCAAGCTCCCGTTTACCGGTCCCGATGTGACCGCGGTCCTCCGGCGGATCATCCGAGAGGACGCTCCGCGAGCGAAGCTCCTGTCAGCGAACGTCGACGACGAGATGGACGGTCTCATCGCAAAGCTTCTGAGCCGCAGACCGGCTGCCCGTCATCCTTCCGCCCGCGCGTTGATGCGGGCCCTCGACCCGTGGCTGAGGGAGCGCGTTGGGACCGAGCGCGCGTTCGCCGCTACGTTGCAGGTCGCGCCGGACACGAGCAGCATCCGGCCGACGGCGCAGCATGAAATGGCCGCGGCTTAGTCACCCCGCAAGTCGTCACTGAGCGAGTCGATCAAGCCCGAGACGTCCGCCGGCGCTGCCATCGCGTGGTAACCCTTATCGACGTACAGGATCGTGCCGGTGATGCCGCTTGCGAGCGGACTGCACAGGAAGGCCGCAGCGTTCCCAACCTCTTCGGCTCGAAGCGCGCCGGGCAACGGGGCGTTCATCTCGTAGTACTTGATCATTTTGTGTATGAACCCGATCGCCGATGCGGCGCGGGAGGCGTAGGGACCAGCTGAAATCACGTTGACCCGGTGCCCAGACTGGCGGCCCATCTCAAACGCCAACATGCGCGCGTCGGTTTCGAGTGCAGCCTTCGCCGAGGCCATTCCACCGCCGTAGTCGGTCACGACCCCTTGGCTCGCCAGGTACGAAAGCGCCAGGAACGCGCCGTCCTGGCGCATCAACGGCTCCAGTCGCTGCGCGAGCGAGACGAACGAGTACGCGCTTGCACCAACCGCCGCCAGATAGCCCCCGCGGCTCGTTTGCATCAATGGTTTGGTGACTTCGGGCCCATTTGCAAGGCTGTGCACCACGATGTCGAGACACGGGTCGCCGAAATCCTCGCGGAGCTTCTTGGCCACGCCATCAATACTGAAGTCGCCTCGTTCGCGGTAGCGTTTTTGCTCTCGCAACTCCTGCGGCGCGTCTTCGAGCGAGTCGTACTCGGCGTCGAGTGGATAGATCTTCTCGAACTCGAGCTTGCCCCCGTCGGACATCTGTAGCGACGCATCGAGCTTCCCGCGGCGCAGCAGCGTCTCGAAGATCCCAAGAGCCGGAGGCCAGGTGCCCACACAAACCGAAGCGCCGGCCACCCTAAGCGCCTTGGCGATCGCGAACCCGAACCCGCCATCGTCGGCCACGCCTGCAACAAACGCTCGCTTCCCTGAAAGATCGATCGGCAACATCCGCGGAACCTTATCGCCAGTCTCGACAAACCGCTACACTCCGCGCCATGAAGAAGAAGGGCCAGGGCGTCGAATACAGCCACGTCGGCGACGATTACTTCGAGGACCGCGGTTTGCGCCGCTATGCCGGTGTGTGGTCGCTGTGGGCACTCGGCGTCGGCGCTGTGATTTCGGGAGACTTTTTCGGCTGGAACTTCGGTCTTGCGGCGGGTGGCTTCGGCGGTCTCTTGTTGGCCACCTGCATCATCACGGTGATGTACGCGGGCCTCTGCTTCAGCATCGCCGAAATGGCAGCTGCCCTGCCGCACACGGGCGGTGCGTACTCGTTTGCGCGGTCGGCCATGGGTCCGTGGGGCGCCTACATCACCGGCCTAGCCGAAAACATGGAGTACATCCTCACGCCCGCGGTCATCGTCGTCGGCATCGGCGGGTACCTCGGCGCGATCTTCGGCACTCCTTCGAGCGTGGAGCCCTTGTGGTGGCTCGCGGCCTATGCGGTCTTCGTGGGCCTCAATGTCGCCGGCGTCGAGACGACCTTCCGCTTCACGGTAGTGATCACGGTATTGGCCCTCGGGGTGCTCGTCGTGTTTTGGGTTGCAGCGATTCCGCACTTTGACATCGAATGGGCGTTCAACATCGAGCCTCAGCCTGGTCAGAGCCGATGGCTCCCGCACGGCTCGGCCGGCATCCTGGCAGCGCTCCCGTTTGCGATCTGGTTCTTCCTCGCGATCGAGCAACTCCCCCTTGCCGGAGAAGAAGCGCACACTCCGGCGCGTGATGTGCCGCGCGGCCTACTCTACGGTCTACTCACCCTCGTCGTAGCGGCCTTTCTCACCCTCTTTCTGAACGCGGGCATCGCGCCTGGCTCCGACGTGCTCGGATCCTCCGCCGAACCGCTGTTCGAAGGCTTCAAGACGATCTTCGGTGCGGGCATCGGCTCCAAGCTGCTGGCGCTCGTGGCGGTCACCGGCCTCATCGCGAGCTTCCACAGCATCATCTTCGCCTACGGCCGGCAGATCTTCTCCCTGTCACGTGCGGGCTACTTTCCGCGGTGGCTGTCGCGCACACACCGGCGACGCCAGACACCGCACATTGCGCTCTTCGTCGGCGCACTACTCGGCTACGCGGTTGCGTACGGCATCCACGCGCTTGGTCCTGAGCACCCGGTCGGCGCCGTCTTACTGAACATGGCGGTCTTCGGCGCGGTGATCGCCTACGCGCTTCAGATGCTTTCTTTCATCCTTTTGCGCATACGCTTGCCCAACATCGACCGCCCTTACCGAAGCCCGCTTGGCGTGCCGGGTGCGGCAGTGGCGCTGCTCATCGCACTGGTCACGTTGGTCACGCTCTTCGTCACCGACCCGATCTATCAAAAGGTCGTGGTGGGAGCAGCGCTTTGGTACGGGCTCGGGCTCCTGTGGTTCGCTGTCTACGCGCGGCGCAGGCTCGTGTTGGCCCCCGAGGAATCTTTCGCGCTTGCCGCCCACACTTCGCAAGACGATCGCTAGCCGGCGTGCCAAGCTCCCCCCAATGCAGGTTCTGCTGGTGCGACATGGGGAGGCGGTCGACATGCGTTCCGCCCCGACCGATCACGATCGCTGGCTGACCGACACCGGACGCCAGACGGCCACCAAGGTCGGCAAGGCCCTCGCAAGGCTGAACCTACGGTACTCGTGCATCTACACGAGTCCGCTTGTGCGCGCGGTCCAAACCTCGGAGATCTTGGCGGCGACCCACCCTGGCTTCTATGGCCCCCTCGAAGTGCAGGCCGCTCTGTCGAGTGAGGTGGGAAGCACCGCTCAGGCCCTCGAGCCGCTCGAACATGCGGCCGATGACGATCTGATCGTCATGGTGACGCATATGCCGAAGGTCGGCGTGCTCGCCGGCCACCTCTGTCAGCTCGCCACGTTCCCGTCGTTCCGGACTTCCTCCGCCTGCTTGTTGGGCGTCCAAGGCGGCAAGGGCCGCTTCCAGTGGATGCTCGACCCCGAGACGCTCGAGCTCAAGCGCCCCTAGAAGCCGAGAGGGCCTACACCATGCACACCTGATTGCGTCCGCGGTTCTTCGCTTCGTAAAGCGCCTTGTCACCTTGCACGAAAAGGTCCTCCGCCGTCGAGGCGTGGTCCGGGAACGTTGCGACGCCGAGCGATGCCGTTACTTTCAACGGTCCTAGCTCGGTCAGCAGCTCAATGTTCTCGAGCTCCTCGCGCACGCGCTCGGCAAGCAGCCGGGCGCCACGCGCGTCGGTCTCCTCACACAGCAAGCAGAATTCCTCGCCGCCAAACCGGGCAACGAGGTCGGTCTCTCGCTTCACTCGCCTGAGAACCCCGCCCAGCGCCTTCAACACGCGGTCCCCCGCTGCGTGACCGTAGGTATCGTTGACGGCCTTGAAGTGGTCGAGGTCCGTCACGATCACCGACAGCTTACGGCCAAATCGCTGCGCCGCCATCAGCTTCTGCTCCATCTGATCGAGGAAGGCGCGCTTGTTCAAGCAGCCCGTCAGGCCGTCGGTCGTGGCCAACTCTTCGAGCTGACAAACGGCGCGAGCATTCGCCATCGCGACGGCGAGCTGGTTGGTGAGAGCTTGCAGCGTCTCGCGCACCGACGTACCGAACGCCGACGGAGCCTTCGCCGCAACGATCAAGGTTCCGATGGGCTCCTCGCGCACCACCAGCGGGAGGACGAGGAGCGACTCCATTCCCTTGAGCTTGGCTTTCTTGGTGAAGAGCACCTGCTGCTTCGGATCGAACTCGCCGCGGTACGGGAGGTAGTGCCGGTTCTTGACGACCATGGCGGTGAGCGAGGTGTTGTCTCGAAAGCTGAGCCCTTGAAAGTCGAGCGCTCGCTCGCCGACCGCGCGACGCACGATATGCCGCCGGCCCTCGGGTTGGTACTCCGTGATCGCGGCGAAATCGTGTGGTGCTATCTCCTTGGCCGCGCCGAAGCCGACCTCCATGACCGCGTCCTGCGTAAGTGCCGTGCTGAGCGATTGGGACACGTGATAGAGGATCTCTTGCTCGCGCTTGGACCTTTCGAGCTGCACGAACACGCGTTCGTTCTCGAAAGCGCGCAAGACGTGCGCCGTGCTGTCACGAAGTAGCTCCTCTTCCTGGGGACTGAAAGCGCGATCCACGAGTCGGTCGGCGCAAAGCACCGCCCGGAGATGACCCCGCTCGAGAACGGGAACGGCAATGAACGAGCGCACGGTTGCCGGCCCGCGGTAGTAGCAAATCCCCCCGTACCCAGGGCGAATCTGCTTGAGACTGGTGGTTAGCTTTCGCCGCACGGCTGCCCCTACGGCGCCGGCGCCTAGGGGAAACGGTCCATCAGCAACCTGGTCGCTTTCCGTCACGAGCTCGGTGATCCTCAGTTGCTCGCCCTCGTCGGTTGGCATCAGGAGCACGCAGGTGTGGAGGTCCAACGTCTGATGGAGAAGCTGAAGCGCGTGATAGAGCGCCTGACGGACTTCCTGGACGCTGGTTTGGTACAAGCGGTCCTCGTCCCTTACCCCGTCGGACGAAGGTGCGACCAGACGAAAGAGCCGCGTATCGTCCCGAACCTTTTCCTTTTGAGCTGCGAGATCGAGGTCTGACTTGCGGCGTACGCGAACGATCTCTGCACGCGTGAACACGTAGCTGAGCGCGCCAAAGCAAGAGACGAAGAACGCGTTCAAGCCGAGGATCAGCGGATCGGTGATCCGCTCGCCGAGGAACGCAATGGCGAAGCCGAGAACGATCGCGAACACGACGAGAACGATGCCGGCCCAACCCGTTGCGAACGACGCGACGAGCGCAACGGCGACGTACGTCAACGGATAGAGGTCGCTACCGATGCCACCACGAAACTGAACCAGGGAATGCACACCGACGAGCAGGAGCACGCCGAGCTCGAACGCGGACCTGGGGTCGGTACCGTGCCGATATGCGCCATGCGCGCGATGGGCGAAGAGCGCGGCCCAGGTAGCGGCCCACGCCAGATGGCCCCATCCGAGCACCCTGCTCCCAGGAAGGAGAAAACCCGCGAGCAAGAAGGCCGCGAGCAGGAGCGCGGCCGCCAATCCCCATGCCGACCGCGCTGTGCGCCGCACGCGAAGCGCTGCCTGGACGAGGGCCGTCATACGAAAGCGGTGTTACGCCCGCTATCGTTCGTTCAGCAAGAAATCCGCGTGAATGTGTGTATCGCGCCCACCTAGCCCACCTACCGAGGAGGGAACTGAAAGACGAACTCCTCGGCTCTAACCATCCCGAGCTCGTCCCGCGCGATGCGCTCGACATACACGGGGTCAGTCCGGAGGGCTTCAATCTCGCCCTTGAGCGTCGCTATCTCACGAACTAGGTCCTCGTTGGACGTGCGGAGCTCCTGAAGCTCCTCGCTGAGGTTCCGGTAGCGGGGCAGGCCCTGCTCGTCGAGGACCAAGGTTGGGACCGTCATGATGGCCATCACCATCAATGAAAACGGAAGAAGGGCGGCGCTGGGTCTCACGGGCTGAGCCTGCCGCAACCTGGGTCCCGAGCACAATTTTCTGCTCGGCGTCGCGCGCTTGACAGAACCGCCCGAGCTTCTACTTTCTTGAGAGAGTGACGGTGACATTGGACGAGCGCCATCGGCGGATCCTATTCGCAGTCGTGACCGAGTATATCGCCTCGGGTAAGGCGGTGAGCTCGCGACGCATCGCGAAGCGCTACGCGATCAAACTGTCGCCTGCGACGATCAGGAACGTGCTCGCCGATCTCGAGGACGCAGAGCTGCTGCACCAACCGCACACCAGCGCGGGGCGCGTCCCCACCGACGCCGGTTTCCGGTGCTTCGTGGACGCGATAGCCACCGCCGGGGAGATCTCCGACGCTCACAGGACCGCGTTGATCCGGCGCCTCCAAGACCTGGAGCCGGGCGCCGACGCCGTGCGTGAAACTGGTCAGCTTCTGAGCTGCTTGACGGGGACGGTCACGATCATCGCCCAACGACCCGTCGCGGAGGCCACGCTCGACCAGCTTCGGTTCATGCGGCTTTCCGGTGGACAGACGCTCGCGGTCTTGGTCACGCGCTCGGGTGGAGTCGAGAACCGGCTCGTCGTGACGGAGCTCGACGTGAACGACCACATACTCGAGCGGGTGAATAACTACCTCGCCGAGCTGGTCGGAGGCCGAACGCTTCGTGCGGTCCGCGACATGCTCGCCGTCCGCCTAGCGACCGAGCAGAGCCAGTACCAGGTACTGCGCAAGCAAGCGCAGCAGATGGTCGAGGCTACCGTCGAAGGCCCGATGGAGCGGGCCCAAGTCGTCATCGAAGGGCAAGGCGCCCTCTTTGATCGGCCGGAATTCGGCGATGCCGAGAAGATTCGCCGGTATATCAACGCTTTCGAAGAGAAGCAGAAGCTCCTGGAGCTCTTGGAGCAGACCCTACTGGTCGACGGGGTCCAAGTCTTCATCGGCTCCGAGGCGGCGCTAGACGCCGTGGGCGACATCAGCGTGATCTCCAGCCCATACCGTCGGGACGGCGCTCGCATTGGCTCGTTCGGGATCGTGGGGCCCACGCGCATGGACTACAAGGAGTACGTACCTTTGGTGGGGTTCGCGGCCGATGTGCTAAGCGACGTGCTGGACGGGCGGCTTCCCGGCACATCCAAGGACTCCTAGAGAAGGACGGACACGACGAATGAGTGAACAAGCGGGGGACGAGCTGGAGGACGAGCAGACCGCCGGCGAGGATGAGGACGAAGCGGTGATCTTCCCAGAGGAAGAGCCGGAGGAGGAGGCGGAAGCCGAGCCCACCGAGCTCGAAAAGGCCCTCACGGAACGCGACCGCATGCGCGAGCAACTCCTACGCATCGCTGCGGACTTCGACAATTTTCGAAAGCGGTCGCGCAAAGAGATCGAAGAAGTTCGTCGGCGCACCATTGAAGACACGCTCCGTGAAGTCCTCCCGATCGTCGACAACCTCGAACGTGCAGCGGACGCCATGACCGGCGCAACCGAGGTCTCGGCGGTCACCGACGGCGTCCACATGGTGCTGCGAAGCTTCGAAGACATCGCGAGCCGCTTGGGCCTAAAGCGCGTCCCAACCGTCGGGCATCAGTTCGACCCGACCTGCCATGACGCCATGCAGCAAGAGGAAACCAACGAGCACGCGCCGGGCACCATCATCTCGGAGATCGTTCCCGGCTACTACCTAGGAGAGCGCCTGTTGCGGCCGGCGATGGTCGTGGTGGCCAAACCGCCGACCGACAGAGGGGATCAGGGCGGCGGCACCTCCACAGATGGCAATGACGCAAGCGAATAGTCGCCTCTTAGATGCGACAAGCCCCCGCCTCGGGGTATAAAGAGAGTTAGGGCAAGATGGGGAAGATCATCGGGATCGATCTGGGGACGACCAACTCTTGCGTCGCATTCGTCGACGACGGGAAACCACAGGTGATCCCGAACGCCGAAGGTAGCCGCACCACACCGTCGGTCGTGTCGTTCGCCAAAGACGGCGAGCGCCGTGTAGGCAGTGTGGCCAAACGCCAAGGTGTCACCAACCCCGAGAACACCATCTTCGCGATCAAGCGGCTGATGGGCCTCGCGTTCGACGCGGAGCCGGCACAAAAGCACATGCGCGTCGTGCCTTACAGGGTCGTTGAGAGCGAACGCGGGGACGCCTGGGTCCAGATCGAGGATCACCAGTACTCGCCGCCTGAAATCTCCGCCATGGTCCTCGAGAAGATGAGGGAGGTCGCTGAATCGTTCCTCGGCGACGACATCTCGGAAGCGATCGTGACGGTGCCCGCATACTTCAACGATGCCCAGCGTTCTGCGACGATCGCCGCGGGCCAGATCGCTGGCCTCAATGTCCGTCGCATCATCAACGAGCCCACTGCCGCAGCACTTGCATACGGCTTCGAAAAGAAAGAGGGCAAGCGCGTTGCGGTGTACGACTTGGGCGGTGGCACCTTCGATATTTCGATTATGGAAATCGCCAACGGCGTCTTCAGCGTGAAATCGACTGCAGGCGATACACACCTCGGCGGCGAAGACTTGGACAACGCACTGGTCGAAGAGCTCGCGCGCCGCTTCGAAGAGAGCAGCGGGATCAACCTGCGCGAGGACCGGGTCGCGCTTCAGCGCCTCAAGGAGCAAGCCGAGAAGGCCAAACACGAGCTGTCTTCGTCATTCGAGACGGAGATCAACCTTCCGTTCATCGCATCGGATGCATCGGGCCCTAAACACCTCGAGACCAAGCTCAAGCGCAGCGAGCTGGAGATTCTGGTCTCGGCGATCATCGACGAAACCCTCGGCCCCTGTCAGCAAGCGTTGACCGACGCCGGGGTCAAAACGGAAGACATCGACGAGATCCTGCTGGTGGGCGGCCAAACCCGCATGCCTATGGTCCAATCCAAGGTGGCGGATTTCTTCGGTAAGCAACCCTACAAGGGCGTCAATCCCGATGAGGTGGTCGCGCTGGGCGCCGCCCTTCAAGGCGCTGCGCTGGTTGGCGAGGTCGAAGAGGTCCTTCTGCTCGACGTCACGCCCCTGAGCCTCGGCGTCGAAACCGGCGGAGGCGTGTTCCACAAGCTGATCCCTCGCAACACCACAGTGCCCACGCGCGCCAAAGAGGTTTTCACGACCAGCGTCGACAACCAAAGCTTCGTTCCGATTCACGTACTGCAAGGGGAACGTGACATGGCTGAGGACAACAAATCGTTGGCCAAGTTCGAGCTCGCGCCGATCCTTCCCGCGCCGCGAGGCGTCCCGGAGGTCGAGGTGACGTTCGACATCGACGCGGACGGCGTGGTCAACGTGAGCGCCAAAGACTTGGGCACGGGCCGCGAGCAGAACATCCGCGTTGTCGCATCGAGTGGCCTCACAGAAGCGGACATCGAACGCATCATCGGAGAGGCCAACGCCTACAAGACGAGCGATGAGAAACGTCGCGAGCTCGCGGAGCTGCGCAACGCCGCCGAAGCCCTACTGTACACCAGCGAGCGGGCAGTCGCCGAGTGTCGCGACATGGTTCCCGAAGAGGTCGTCGCCCAGGTCGAGGCAGACATCGAGGCGTTGCACGTGGGCGTCGGCGATGGCGACGCGATCGCGATCAAAGACGCCCTCGAAACGCTCGAGCTGAGCGCCTACAAGATCGCCGAGGCGATGTACGGAAGCGTCGATCTCGATGCACCCGCCGAAGGCGAAGCTCAGTCCGACTCGTGAGCGCGGAAGAACGAGCGCGTACCACCGGTGGGGAGTGGTTGGCGCGTATGCGCTGGGGAGCGCTGGCAATCCAGGCCACGGCGATCTTCGTTGCGACCGAGGTTTTGGGGGTCGAGCTGCCCCTCGTTCCAATGTGGTCGCTCGTCGCGGCCGGCAGCATTTCGAACCTCTGGTTGGCGTCTCGCAAGGATCGAGTTGGTCACCTAGGCGCATTCTTGGTCCTCGATGTCGTGCTCCTCACTGGCTTGCTCTACCTATCAGGCGGCCCAACCAACCCCTTCAGCATCATCTACGTCGTGTACATCGCAATGTCCGCGGTGATGTTGGCGCCGAAGTGGACCTGGGCGATCGCCGGTCTTTCGATCCTCTCGTTCGCCGCCCTTTTCGTCGTTCACCTCCCAAGCGAGCACCTCGGTCACACAGGACACGGCGGCGGGTTTCAAGCTCACCTGTACGGAATGCTCATCGCGCTCGTGCTGGCGGTCACACTGATCACCTATTTCGTGAGCCAGTTGTCTCTCGAGCTTCGTCGCCGCGAGCGAGCGTTGGCCGAGGCGGAGGAACGCACCCATCGCTGGGGAAAGCTTGCTTCGATTGCGACGTTGGCGGCCGGCGCCGCGCATGAGCTCGGGACTCCGCTCGGCACGATCGCCGTGGCCGCCAAGGAAATGGAGCGACAAGCGCGGAAGGTTCCGGGGGGCGAAGGGCTCGTCGAAGACGCCGAGCTCATTCGTGAGGAGCTCGAGAGGTGCCGTGTGGTGCTCGATCGGATGGCCGCCGCAGGGGGTGAGCATGTGGGCGAGGCGGTGAGCTCCGTTTCGGTCGAAGAGCTCTTCGTCGAGGTGCGTGCGCGACTGAGTCGCGAGCAGGCCCGACGTTGGGCCAGCGCGACCCATGTCGCCACGATCGAGGCGCCCAGGGAGGCGCTCGTGCAAATGGTCGAGAACATCGCGCGCAACGGCTTCGATGCGTGCGATGCAGGGCGCGTGTCGCTCGAGGTTCAGGGGATCGATCGGGCAGTCGAGCTGCGCTTCGTCGACGAGGGCCTCGGGATGAACGAACATACGGTGAAACGCGCAACCGAGCCGTTCTTCACGACCAAGAACACCGGTGACCGGATGGGCCTGGGGTTGTTCCTAGCGCGGACACTCGTAGACTCGTTGGGCGGCCAGCTGACCATCGAGTCGGCGACCGGCCAAGGTACGACGATCCGCGTCGTGCTTCCCCAGGGGCCATGAGCGAAGCGCACGACGAGTCCACGCCCAAGCCATCGATTCTGCTCGTCGACGATGACGCGCGGCTGCGATCACGCATGACGCGCGCGTTCGAGGAGCGCGGCTACGAAGCTCAACAGGCCGAAGGGTACGAGGGCGCTATCGCGATCGCGGAGCGCGAGAGTCCTGAGTATGCGGTCGTCGACCTTCGCATGCCGGGGAAGTCCGGTTTGGAAGTGGTTCGCGAGCTCCACGGGATCGACCCGGCTACCAGGATCGTTGTGCTGACCGGCTACGGGAGCATCGCGACCGCGCTCGAAGCGGTCCGGCTCGGCGCGGCTCACTATCTGACCAAACCGGCCAATATCGACGAGGTGATCGCATCGTTCGACCGGGGCGACGCGCAGGCTAGCTCGGAGGCCTCTGTCGCCGAAACTGGGATCCCCGAAACACCGTCTTTGGCCCGAGTAGAGTGGGAGCACATCCAGCGAGTTCTGACCGACTGCGGGGGCAACATCACCAAAGCGGCGGAAAGACTAGGAATTCACCGACGCTCGCTCCAACGGAAGCTCGCGAAGTTTCCGATGCCGCGCTGACACGCCGCGACGATTTGCCACGTACGCTCCAGGCCGGTCCGTACCTAAGCTCCGCCGGTGAAGGGTTGTTGGCTGATCGCGGTGCTCATCCCGCCGTTGTGGATTACTGCGGAGGCTTCCGCGTGCGGAACATGCGCGGTGGGCGACCCGACCCTCACCGTCGTCGGCTTCGAGCAGCCCAAGGGCCAGCGCGTGCGTACCTCGGGGACCCTGCGTCATCGAAACGACCGGATCGGCGAGCCCCAGGTCGATGAGCTCCGGCTCGCCGAGCAGCGCATGGAGCTAGCCGGAGCATACTCGCCCACCGATCGATGGACGCTCTCGTTGATGATGCCGCTCGTTCACCGCTACGTGACGGCCGTGAACCTGGCGGAAACCGATATCTGGGCGCCGGGAGATTTGGAGTTTCGTACGCGCGCCGTCGTGTGGCGTGACCGCACGTTTGCGCCGCGACATATGGTCAGCCTGACCGGTGGCCTCCAACTCCCGACCGGGACGGTCGCGCGCGACGACGACGGCGTACCGCTGCCTCTGGAATTTCAGGCGGGCACCGGCTCCTGGGACCCGATCGTGGGGGCGTCATACACGATGTTTTCGGATCCCTGGTCGGTTTACGTATCGTCGACCGTGATCTTCCCGACCCAGGGCACCGCAGACATGAAAGCTGGCATCAGCTTTCGGCAAACCGTGCTTGGGCAGTACCAGCCATGGAAGTTCCTCGCGTTCCAGGTCGGCGCCGAGCTCAGGCTCGACCAACCGGGGTACATGATGGGCGTTCGTGATC
>CAZHPJ010000022.1:0-13843 GCA_964534585.1 uncultured Sandaracinaceae bacterium
CGACTCACCCGAGCTCGCCGTTCCCGCGGTGCAGATCATCAACCCAACATCTGGGCAGACGCTATGCGCTGACTTCCTGACTTCGCTTCGGGCCAACGTCGACTACGCAGATTTCCCCACTGCAACGACGGCGGGCATCGACATTCCTGCGTCGGAAATCGTCTGGCGGGACGGCGCTGCCATCATCGGAACAGGCAAGACCTTTGACGCGGCCTTCATCGCAGGCAGTCATACGATCAGCGTGCGTGTCTTCGACGATCCCGCGCTCTCAGACAGCATCACGCGCACCGTCCAAACCTGTGTTGGTTCGCCGCCCGTGGTCGCGATCGACTATCCGCCGCTTACAGGCAACCCGATCGACCTCGTGGTGAACGCCGATCAGGTCGACGCCTTCGGCGCCTATGTCGAGATCACACTATTGGCAACAGCATCGGATCCCGACATAGGCGACCCGCTGACGCTTAGTTGGACGACGAATCGCGGAGACGTGCAGCCGGGCGGCCCAAGCTCCGGCACACAGGTGCTGAGCACGAGCGAAGACGCAACGATTCGACTCTATAGCTCATGTGCAATCGATTTCGGCACCGTCGATCACGTGATCACTTTCCGAGCGACCGACAGCCAAGACAACTCCGCAACCGACACCAGAGTCATCCGTGTGTTGCTGCTCTGCTAGCGTGATGGGCCGTTCCTGAAACGATTGGTCCCGGGTTGACCCCAAGTGTGCGATGGTCCGAGGAGCGCAAGCTCCCGGAGAGCATTCGATGATCCTCGCCATTGACCTCGGTACCTCAAACGTCAAAACCGCCGTTGTCCGGCGGGACGGAGAGCTCGTGGGGACCGGCCGCGCGTCGGTCGAAACGAAGCTTCTGCCCAACGGTGGCGCGGAGCAAGACGCGGAGCAGATTTGGCAAGCCGTCTTGAAAGCCTCGGCACAGGCTCTCGCGCCGGTAAAGGACAAGCGCGCCATCAGGGGTGTTGCCTGCGACAGCCAGTACTCCTCGATCGTCCCGGTCGACGCCGATGGCCGCCCCACCGGCAACTTGGTTTTGTGGATGGACAAGCGCGGCGCCCCGGAGCGACTCGAGAAGCTGCCGGGTGGGCGCGGCATGAATCCGAGCGTGTTTCAAAAACTGCGCTGGCTGCAGATTCACGCCATCCCGCCGCTCGACTCGGGGGCGGACTCGCTCGCCCACATGCGTTGGCTCAAGCTTGCTCGGCCCGAGGTCTATGCGAAGACTGCCACCTTTCTCGAACCCATGGACTACGTCAGCATGCGGTTGTGCGGGCGTCGGGTCGCCAACCGATGCTCCGCGTTCATGATGTTACTGACCGACAACCGGCGTGCCGATCCAGTCTATCACCCACGCCTGGTGCAATGGTCTGGCCTCGACCCCGACAAGCTGCCCGAGCTCGTCCCGATCGACGAGCCGCTCGGCCCGCTGCTCCCCGACGTGGCAGCAAGCCTCGGCTTGTCCAAGGAAGCGTTGGTCTTCCCCGGTATCAACGACACCCTCGCTGGCGGCATCGGCACCTACGCTTTTTCGGGCGACCACGTCGGACTCGCGATTGGAACCACCAGTGTGATCGTCACGCACGTGCCGTTCAAAAAGACTGACATCCGCAACTCGCTCGTCAGCATGCCAAGCCCCATCCGAGGGCAATACTTCGTCATGGGCGAAACCGGTATCGGCGGCCGCGCGTTGGAGTACTTTCTCGAAAAGCTCGTGTTCGCCGACGACCGTTTCGCCACCCACAGTCTCGCGGACAAGTTCGAAGCATTGCACCGTGCCGTCGAGGGAGTCCCACCCGGCAGTGACGGAGTCCTGTTTCTGCCGTGGCTTAGTGGCTCGATGGCACCGGCCGAAGACGGCCGCATGCGAGGCGGATTCTTAAACATGTCCCTCGAGACGACTCGCGAACATTTGGCCCGGGCCGTGCTGGAAGGAGTGGCTTTCAATTTTCGTTGGGCGCAAGCGGCGGTCGGACGTTTCGCCAAACGCAGGCCCTCCCATATGTTGTTCTATGGCGGAGGCGCCCTCTCGTCGGCCTGGTCACAAATCATTGCCGACGTTCATCAGCTCCCCGTGCATCAACTGCGCGATCCCGAGTTCACACCTTGCCGAGGCACCGCCCTGCTCGGCTTTCACCGGCTCGGCGAGCTTGCGCTCGAGGAGATCCAGGCGGGCGTCCCTGTCGAGAAAGTGTTCGAACCCCGTCCCGAGGTAGCCGCGCGCTACGACGAGCTGTTCAGCCAGTTCGTTCGCGCGTTCCATCAGAATCGCAAGATCTTCCACACCCTCAACTCTGCGAGCGAAGAATGAACGACGAGCTCATTTCCCTGATCAAAGGTCTCTACCCTTACGCCGAAAGCCACGGCGTGATTCGCAAGCTGCCGGACGAAGGCAGAACGCCCGACTCGATCCTCGAAGAAATACGGGCGCTCGCCGATAGCGAGGACAAGGCTTGGGAGCAGGGCCGATGCTCGGGAACGATGTACAGTGGCGATCACGAGCACTACGCCTTCCTGAACTCCGTCTGCGCACTCTTCTCCCACGTCAACGCCCTACAACGGGACATCTGCCCGAGCATGACCCGCTTCGAGTCGGACATCATCGCCATGACCCTCGACATCATGCACGGCGATGAGGTTAGCAAGCTCGACCCCTCGCAGAAGGCATGCGGCGCGGTTGGCTTCGGCGGCACCGAAAGCATCATCAACCCGCTCTTGGTCTATCGGGACAAGGCGCGTCTGGAACGGGGCATCGACCGGCCTAACGTGATCATCCCGGACACCGCCCATCCGGCCTTCTCCAAAGGCGCCCACTATCTCGGGATCGAAATCATCGTGGCGCCCACCGACCACAAGACGACCCAGGTCGACATCGACTTCGTCCGCGAGAGCGTGAACGAGCGAACCGTCGCCATCGTGGGTTCTGCCGGCAACTACCCATACGGCACCGTAGATCCAATCTCCGAGTTGTCCGCCATCGCCGTCGAGCGCGGGGTCGGCCTGCACGTCGACGGATGCCTCGGTGGCTTCATCCTCCCGTTTGGCGAAGAGCTCGGTTACGACATCCCCGTGTTTGACTTCCGCCTGCCAGGCGTCACCTCGATATCCGCAGACACCCATAAATACGGCTACGGACTCAAGGGCACCTCGGTGGTGCTCTACCGGGACGCTTCGTTTCGCAAGCATCAATACTACGTCGCGCCGTCGTGGAAAGGCGGCATCTATGCGTCGAACGGTCTTGCAGGTAGCCGCTCCGGCGGCCTCATTGCTGCAACCTGGGCCGCCATGGTGCGCTACGGCCGTGAGGGATATCGTCGCTACGCCAAGCAAATCTTCGAGACCGCATTCGCCATGCAGAAGGCGGTGCGAAGCCAAGCCGAGCTCGTCATGATGGGGACGCCGACGTTCTGTTTCTCATTTCGGTCTGACGCCTTCGACATCTATCACGTCAATGATTTCATGAAGACGCGGGATTGGCGATTCAACGGCCAGCAAAACCCGTCCGCTATTCACATGTGCGTGACGCGCCCGCAAACCCGGCCTGGCGTGACCGAAGCGTTTGCTGAGGATCTGCCCTTGGCTGTCGCGTACGCCAACGAACATCGCGACGCGAACCCCAAGAGCTCCGCCATCTACGGTGGCGGCGCCGAAGGCATCCCGGTCGACACACCCGAGGCAGCCGAGCAGCTCATGGTGATGGCGTTGGATGTCCTGCAGGCGTATCCCTTCTGAACAGGATCGCATCGACGAGGTCCGCTTCCCGCCGCGGCGGGGTCTGAACGATCTCCTTTAGTCGGCTACTTCTCGGTTCCTGGGATGCCGATGCCGACGCGCCACAATTGAGTATCGAAAAGACTGGTCGCGTAAATCGAGCACGGATCGAACTCGCCCTGACCAAAGGCCAGGCTCGCAACGCTGTCGACCCCCTCCGCGATGATGGTGAAGTTGCCGTCTGGATCCACCTGAGCAACCTGGGCGACGATGTTGAGGGCCACATAGACGTTGCCCTGACTGTCGATCGCCACACCATCCGGCGTCGTGGCGTTGGGGAAGGTGACCCATTTTTCGGGCACGCCAGGCTGCCCGTCTTCAGACACAGGCACTCGCCACAAGCCTGGCTGTTCAAACGTCGTCGCTACGTACAGGGTCCGCTGGTCCAAAGAGAACACCATCCCATTTGGCGTGGGCACACCTGCAACCCAAGTTGAAACTACGCCATCCCAGGTAACCTCATCGATCGTGTCCTCTCCAATGCTGTCGTCGGACACCAGCATCGTGCCCCATGGGGTGGTCACGACGAAGTTCGGCGCACCGAGACCGTTCGCAATGGGTTCCGTCGCGCCCGTCCCGGGGTCGATCAGCAGAAGCTCGCCAGTCTCGATGCCGGCAGCGATGATTCCGTTGGAATGACTTTCGAGGCCGAGAATGGACGCTGCTTCAGCGACGACCGTAGACACACCCTCCGTCGTGACGGAGAGCAGCTGGTCGTCTGCCTCACTGTCGATGGCGGAGACGAACAGGTTGCCGTCAGCGTCGAAGGTGATGCCTTCCGTTCTCATTGCGGTCGGCATACCGAAAGCCTGCGTCTCCCCCACGTCGATGTCCGTTGCGCAAGCCCGGGCAGTTCCTCCGGCTCCAGCGGAGCCACCGGTTCCGCCGGCTCCGCCAGTACCAGCCGTTCCGGTGGAGCCGGAGTCGCAGCCAATGGTGATCGCCAGTGCGGCGACGGCGAGGATCAAACACTTGTTCATCGGTCAACCTCTCGTTGTTTCGCTGCGCAGCCTATCCGTCCGCCCGCGCCTAGCCGTCCGCCACTGATCCTTCGCGCGACCTGCGTCTAACGGGTAGGCAGGCTAAAGTCGGCCCCCATGCGAGAAGAACGTTTCGGAGGGATTACGGTTCGGCTAACTGGAGGCGACGATCGCGAAGGCGGCGGCAATGGGCCACTGCTGGTGTTGATGCATGGCTTTGGTGCACCTGGAACCGACTTGATCGGTCTTTGGCGGGTGCTCGACCTGCCGCCTAGTGTGCGTTTTGCGTTTCCCGAAGCGCCGAAGAAAGTACCGGGCATGTTCGGGGCTCGGGCCTGGTGGATGATCGATCTCGCGCGCGCAAACAAGGCGATGTCGCAGGGCCCCAGGAGCTACGCGAACGAGATCCCCCCGGGGATGGAAGAAGCCACCAACTCGGTCGTTCGAATGATCGAGGCGATGCAGAAAGAGCTCGAGGTGCCGAACGAGCGCTTGGTCGTTGGCGGGTTTTCCCAGGGCTCGATGGCGGCGTGCAATGCGGTTTTCACCAGAAACGTCACCCCCGCCGGTTTGGTTATTCTATCGGGCACGCCGGTGAACCTCCCGGCTTGGAAAGCGGGCATGACGAAGAGGCGCGGGTTGCGGGTGTTCCAAAGCCATGGTGAGCGTGACCCGCTTCTTTCGTTCCGCGCCGCCAAGGAGCTCCGCGATACGATGCGCGAAGCTGGTCTGCGCAATGAATGGCTACCCTTTCGAGGTGGCCATGAAATCCCGATGCCGGTGCTCAAAGGCCTCGCTCGTTTCGTGCGTTCTACCGCGTCGTGAGCGACTACGGGTTCATTTCGTATTCGTCTTGGAGGTCGTGCACCTGCTTCCAAACCCGCTGATAGCGCGCGTCGTCCAAAACAGGCTTGCGGATCATCTCGAGGCAGGACGCCATTTGCTTCTCACTGCTCGACGGCTTGGAGTAGAGGCTCAGAGCATGGCGTGAGAAGTCGCGCACCATGAAATCGAAGATCTGGTCAACGAGGTCGTCCGAGACGTCGTAGGTCTTGGCGTTTTCCAAGATCAATTGGCCGTACACCACCAAAGCGAAGATCTCCCCGCCTGCAAGAAGAAAATCGATATCTTTCGCTTGCGCTTCGTCGGGTGGGGCAGCGAAAAGCATCTCCTTGAAAGCCGCAATCTGCTCGCGGAAAACTTCGAGGTTGGCCGTCTCCCTACTCGAGTACGCGATGTTGTAGTCGTGGAAGCGAATCTTCCCGAGCCCTTTCGTCGGCCCTTGGTCAAAAAGGAAGTCGTCATTGGCCGCTTGGCTCTGCTGCGCCACCTCGGGGTAGTCGGCGGGCGCAAAGAAGTAGTTTGCCATGAACTTCACGATGAGCGCGATGTTCACGTGCACTGTGCCTTCGAGCTTCGGCAAAGCGCGGATATCCACGGCGGCCTGCTCGAAAAACATGTCTTTCTCAAAGCCCTTTGCCGCAATGACATCCCACAAGAGGTTGATCACGTCCTCGCCCTGGGTGGTTACCTTCATCTTGACCATCGGGTTATAAAGGAGGTAGCGGCGGTCCTCCGCTGAGGCAGTGCGCATGTAGTCCGCTGCCCGCAAGGCAAAGAGCTTCATGGCGACGAGGCGCGCATACGCATCGGTAAACATCTGCTTCACATGCGGAAAATCCGTCACGTGCATGTTGTAGAGACGCCGATTCGCAGCGTGATGGATCGCTTCGTAGAGGGCATGCGTACACATGCCGATCGAAGCCCACCCTAGATTGTACTTGCCGATATTCACCGTGTTGAGCGCGCTATTCCAAGCGTGTTCCCCCTTGGCGATGATGTCGGCTTCGTTGACCGGATAGTCGTCGAGCTCGAACTGCGAAACATAGTTCTGACTGGCGCAGACGTTCTTGATGAGGTGATATCTCTCGTGCTGCGAGTCCGCGCCGAAGAACACGTATTCGCCCGAGTCCGCGATCTTGCCAAACGTCGACACGATGGCAGCCTCGTTGCCATTCCCGATGTAGTATTTGCCTCCCTTGGCGGTGTACGTGCCATCGCCTTGAGGTGTGAGAATCATGTCCGTCGAGTAGACATCGGCCCCGTGCTCTTTCTCCGATAGCCCAAACGCGAAGATCCCACCTTGCTCGAGGGCCTTCGCCGCCCGCTGTTTGATCGACTCGTTGTCGCTCATCCAGATCGGCCCGAGGCCGAGCACTGTGACCTGCCATGTGTACCAATACTGCAGGCCATAGAAGCCGAGAATTTCCGCGAACTCACAAATCCGCCAAGTGTCCCATCGCGAGTCGGACGCGCCATTGCCAGCGGGCGTGCACATGGTTGCGAAGATCTTCTCCTCTTTGACGAAATCGAGGAAGTCCGCGTACCAAACCTGCGCGTGATAGTCCTCCTTGATTCGCTGTTTGCCTTTGCGCTCGAAGAAATCGATCGTTTTGAGCATCACTTCGCGGGACAGCTCATCTGGATAGGCTCGGGAGTGCTTCTTGGGGTTGAGGAGGATCATGGTTCTGCCCTGATATCACACGAAGCCTCAGATCCACACGCCGTAAATGCAGTGGGCCAGGTCGTTTCGATATGCCCATGGCGATGGTTAGCTCAGGGCACTCGTGCGAGGGCGATCCGGTAGAACTCGTAGCCGCGCATGGTCCGCGTGACCTGCGGCAGGTATCTGGCTCGGTACTCCGTGCTGCCGATGTCTTGCTCCAGGCACAACCCACGGTCGCTCAGAAAGCCTGCCAAGTCGGTCGGATCGATGCCGAACTTCCACTCCTCACCCGCCGCTTTTAGCGTGGCGAAGAGCCTCTCTGTGCCCGCGAATGCTTCGGGGTCGTCGATCACGGCGCGATGCACGTAGGTGAAGAGCAGCTCGCTCCCAGTTGCCGCTTCTGCGCACCATCGGAGCGTTGCGTCCACGGCGGTCTCGGCGAGATACGGGGTCACGCCCTCCCAGAGGATGAAGGTCGGCGCAGTGTTCGAGTAACCCGCGCCATTCATCGCACGGGCCAACTCCACCTCGTGGAAGTCGGTGGCGACGAAACGCACGCGCGAGGGTAAGTCCCCGAGAACGCGCCGCAGAATGCGCTGCTTTTTCGGGCATGTGCTTGGGTGGTCCACCTCGAAGACTGTCACGTCCTTCAAGTCGTCCAGCCGATACGCTCGTGAGTCGAATCCCGCACCCAGGATCACCAGTTGCTCGATTCCCCGATCGAGCGCGGTACGAATCGTATCGTCGATCAATCGCGTCCGGGCTACCGCGGACGATCGGGTGCCTGCCCATCGGTGATCGATGAAGCGCGAAACGACGTCCGCAGCGCCTGGCAACCGGCACAGCGTCGCGACCAGCGCGAGCCGCCGCCTCAAGAATCGCCTGGCGTAGGGATCCTCAAAAAGGCGCCGCTTCGGTGGAAGAGACGATTCGACCGCCCGGAACAACGCCACGTACTCGGCGGTGCGGCTGGCCTCCCCTCGTTTCATGGCGTCATGACCGTCCAGACTCCGTCGCCTCGAGAACTCTTTCTATCTCGTACGCCACCTCGAGACCCACCCCAGTCTCCTCGTCCAGCACGGACGTGGCCCCGGAGCCCAGGAGATCCTCGTTCCACCGCTGGTATCGACTGCGTGTGACGATGATCGCGTCTCGGGCGGCGGCCCGCACGTGAGCGGTGATCGTTCGAGCAGCCGTCGGGTCGGGCACGGTGATGGCGATGGCTTTCGCCGCACCCACCCCAGCATGAACCAATACGTCTGTTCTGGTGGCATCGCCAATGATCGTGTCAATGCCCATCGCATCCGCCCTGCGCGCCAGGACAGGGTTCCATTCGATGAGGACCAACGGAATTTTCTCCTTCCTGAGATGCGCTGCTACCGCCTGACCCGCGGGCCCGAAGCCCACGAGAACGACGTGCGCCGAACGACCCCCACCGACTGTTGCCGCATCACCAGTAGCCGGAGTGTGTCGCTCGATGAACCGAGCGAAACGCGGTGCGAAGGCTACCAAATACGGAGTCAGGAAAAGCGTCGCAACGATGACCGAAACCATCAGCTCAAAAAGCTCCGTGCCGATCAACTGAGTGTGTCGGGCTATGTCGAGTAGTACGAAGGAAAACTCACCGATTTGCCCCAAGCACAGCGCCGTCGCTGCACTAGCGCCCGCGGGTATCCGGAACAACCGCGCAATCGCAAAGATGATCGTCGCCTTGCCGAATACTATGGCTCCGGTAAGCGCGAACACGGCGACCCAGTGGTCCACCACCAACGCTGGATTGGTCAACGTCCCAATCGCGGCGAAAAACAGCGTGACGAACACCGCTTTCAATGGACTCAGGTCCGCGCGAACCTGGGTCCCAAACGGCGACTCCGCCAGCATGACGCCTCCCACGAAGGCTCCCAGAAGAGGCGACAGTCCCAGAGCATCGGCTCCCCACGCGCATCCAACCGCAGTGACGATCGCCAGCAGGGCAGGAAGATCCCGGTTCGCGCCCCCGGCCGAGAAGCTAACGAGCCTCGGAAAGACATATTTCAAAATCAGGCCGATTGCCGCCACGAGCAGTAGCGCGAAGAACAGCGCTCGCGCCATTTCCCAACCGATACCGGCCGTCGACGCATCCTCCGCCAAGGCTGTAACGAGAATGACGAGCGGCACCACAGCAATGTCCTGCAGGAGCAGAATCCCGACGGTGCTGCGGCCATGGAGGCTATCGATCTCCGCACGGTCGAAGAGGAGACGTGTGACGAGAGCCGTACTGCTCAACGCCATCATTGCCCCGACTGCGATCGCCTGCCCCCTATCCAGGCCGAGCTGTCGGCCAAGCCATGCCGCAACCCCCATGGTCACGAGAACTTGGAGGGTTCCGCCTCCGAGAGCGACCGAGCCGATGCGCCGAAGCTTGCGCCATGAGAACTCCATCCCGATGGCGAACAGCAGGAGGGTGACCCCCAGCTCGGCGATCGATAGGATCGCGTCACGATTCGAAAGCACATCGAACGCATTCGGCCCGAGCAAAGCCCCAGCTAGCAAGTACCCGAGCACAGCGTTCTGCTTGAATCTCTCAAACAGCGCGCCCAGGAGGATCGCGCCCAGAAGCAAAAACAGTGTGTCCTGAAGTATGATCCATGCGTTCATTGCGGCTGCCAAGCGAGCGAAATCGCGTTCGGTAATGCCTCGATCACTGCCTCATCTCTCGCTGGCGACGCGATAGTGTACGATCCTCCAGAAAATAGGTTCGGGAAATCGTTCCTGGGCGTTCTTTTCGCCGGCAATGCGTGCAGCCGAACGCTGTGGGCTGACGCGGCTGTTTCCAACGCCCGAAACGGCTGCTCGAGGCAGCGACGATTGCAGTGCGGCGGGCAAGGCGTACCCTCTCCTGACGGTGATTCATGTCTTCTCGCGAGCTCATCATGACTGACGACAATCCGATCGATCAGTCGCGTCGGAAGTACGCCCGGGGCCCCCTCGAGCGAGAGCATCTCGAGGCGGATGCGATCGTGCAGTTCCAGCAATGGTTCGACGAAGCCTGCGAACGCATCGACGTCGAGCCCAATGCCATGACGCTGGCGACCGTCGACAGCAAGGGGGCGCCGTCCGTTCGAACGGTCCTCCTGAAGTTCTTCGATCATGACGGTTTCCTGTTTTTCACCAATCTAGAGAGCCGCAAAGCCTCGCACATCGAGAACAACAAGGAGGTGGCGCTTCTCTTCTGGTGGCCGGAGCTGGAACGGCAGATCGAGATCAACGGCGTCGCCGAGCGCATCTCCACCGTCGAAGCTGCGAAGTACTTCGTGACCCGACCGCGAGGCAGCCAACTGGGAGCCTGGGTCTCCCATCAATCCCATGTCCTCACTGCGCGCAAGGCGCTCGAAATGAAGCTCGACGAAATGAAGCGCAAGTTCGCCAACCGTGAGGTCCCGCTCCCGTCATTCTGGGGCGGCTTCCGCGTGGTGCCGAGAGCAATCGAGTTCTGGCAGGGCCAACCCGATCGCCTTCACGATCGCTTCCAGTATGTCCGCGAAGGTGAGGGCTGGCGCATTCAGCGCCTCGCCCCGTGAACGGCGGCTCCGAAATGTTTCAGATATCCCGTCCCAGGGACCTCAGGGTTCCGTGACCTCGAACGACGGGCTCTCGGTGATGAACGTACGGGCCTCCGTACTGGCTTCAGGCTTTTCACTTCCATTGAAGACGACGCGGTAGGTCCCCGGTTCGGCGTCGTCCGGAATCTGCCAGCTGATCGAGACGGTGAACGCTTCGTTGATCGGAGGAGGCGGAGCCGCGAAGGGATCGAGCGGATCGTACGGTGGAATCGTGCGGCTGGCCTGGGTCCAGACCGATTTGGTCGACCAATCGCCTTCGGTGGCGACCGTGGACCAGTCGGAATCGACGAGTTTTTGTATCGCGACGTATTGACCCGCGCGGCGGGGCGCGTTGTCCGGATGTCCCGTCCAAAAGGAAACGGCTACCGTGTCGCCGAGCGCGTAGGACGTGTTCGGAGGAATGATGAGGTCCCCAAAGGAGGATCCAACCGGCGATTCATCGTAGTCGTTCCCGATGGGCTTCGATTCGACGGTACCCCGCAGGTCCTCCCTGTCCGCGGAGCCCGGCGCCGGCATGCCGTCCGCGAGCGCACGCGCGAGGCGGGCGATCTCTTGTTGAAACGCCGGCAGCATCCAAGGGCCGAGCAGGGTGTGGCCGCCTTCGTACTGCTGTACCGCGTATTCTTCGGGGGTCGTGATGTAGCCGGCATAGTCGTTCGAGTAGCCCGCGATCGCGACGTACTTCACCTGGTCTCCCAAGACCCCCTCGACGGTATCACGCACCCTTCGCCCCGCCATCGTGGTGGCCTCGTTTGGAATGAAGACGATGGCAAGCTGGCCTAGCTGCGCGACACCCAACGGAAGCGGTTCCTGTTGCTCCTTGGGATACAGAATTGGCTTGGGCGCGTGGCACGCGCGGAGCGCGTCACTGATCGGCGGAGGCGCTACGACCAACTGCACCAATCCATCGATCGATGCGTCTCGCTCCAGCATGCCTTCCATGAACAGCGGGTGGCCACCACCGTCCTCGGTCGACCCTCCTGCAAACGAATAGCCATACGCCGGAAAGCACGTTCTCTGCGGTCCCGCTCCGGTAAACTCGTCCCCGACCTCTAGATCGGCAAAGTCCACGGCTGCCAGACGATAGTCGACCCCTCCGGTGAGCGGCTCCGAGGCGGAATCGAAGAGCGCCATCGCCGCGTCCAACTGCCGCTGTCCGATGATGCGCGCGCTGTCATAGTCATCGACGCCCGGCCCCGTGTTGTCGAGATCGAGATTGCCCGTGACATCTCCGGCGTTGCTCTGTGCGAAAGCGGCAATGAAGTTGTCAGCGACTCCGCCGCTTCCCCGAGCCCGCCGCTCCATCTCGAGGGCTGCGAACCCTTTGTGATCCGCCGATACGAGCCTGTTGTTGAACGTGAGCGAGGTCGGATGGACCGCAAACCAACTCAGCACACCGATGACGCCGTCCGCACGTTCGAACTTCAGAAGCGTCATGTCCTTGTCGGTATCATTCGCGTAACGGGCTCGCTCGGCCTCGGGGTTCTCGAGATAGGCGCCGATCGATCGATTCGCGCCGGCTTCTTCGACGGCACGTTGACCGATTAGAATCCGTCCAGGCTGGAGGTCTTCATGTGCCGACTCGATCGCCTCTGTAATGCCACTGACGACGGCATCAAAATAGGCCTCGCGAAATGAGCTCCCGTGTTCGTACCCACCTGGGCTCGAGTGCGTGTGTGTCGCGCTGAGGACGACGTTGTCCAGCGTGTAGAGATCGCCGTACTTCGCCCGTAGGTTGTCGACGACTGAGAGCCTGACTTCGTGTGACATGCTGAGGAGCTCCGCCGTCACGAACACCAGCCTCGGACCGTCATTCATCTCGCCGATGATGAACGCACGCGCTTTCAGGCGCGTATGAATGCCGTTCGCGATGTGGGTCGGCCGCACGTAGCCAAGGAACGCCACGTCGACCACGGGCCCGGTAATATCGCCGACACCGCCACCAATCAGGTAGTTGGGCTCGCTCTGTGATGTGGTCGAACAGGCGAACACGACGAGCGATGCCAATACAGTGAGCGACAGCCGGCTAAAGGTGACAAGACAAGAATACGATTGGCTCTCTTTCATCTCTTGATACTCCGTCGTAACCCAGAACCGCGACGTCTGCTATACCGTGGCGATGCGACTGGCGAAAGCTGGTTCGTTGGCGAGGCCTGCGTCTTGTGCCAAGATCCGAGTTGGACTTTCGACAGTCGGTGAGCGCCACGTGCACCACGTGCATCGGGGGCTAGTCGTCAATCTCGCGGCTATACAGCGCTTGGACGTGCCGTGCGTTGTCGCCCTCGAGCACGTTGATGCGTTGGATCTGGGCCGGCGCAGCGTCCATGACCTCTTTGACGACCAGCCAATCGACGGACTCCGTGTACGGCGGCGTCGTGAGCGAGCCACGGTAGTGGTAGTAGTGGACGTTCTCGAAGTCGAACCCTGGACGGACAACGTCGAAGAGGAACACGTCATGGAGATGCGCCGTGTGACCTGGTTCAGTCGGAATCGCGTCGAGGAATTCCGTCAGGAAACGGTTTGACGCGCCCATTCGGAAGAGAAGCGACACGACCAAGTAGTCGGGCGGATCTGAATCCGTCTTTCCGGGACGTTGATGAACCACATGCATCTCCATCGGATACGTCACGCCGTCGATGAGATGCTCGGCCGGTGTATGAAAATGGAGCTGCATGAGCGTGTAGACTTTACCGTCGAATTCCGTCGTGACTCCCCGTCCGAAGCTGAGCTCTACGGTAGTGCCCAAGTTCGCAACCTCTTCAGCCTCGTCACCTCCCCCGAACTTGATGTCGTGCTTCCCTGCCTCGGTCTCTTCGGAAAGAATATTCACTGGGGATTGGAGCAGGCCGTGATCGAGGCCGGGAAGCGCGTAGTACTCGCCGGATGCCGATTCGCCGCCCGAGCTATCCGCCTCCTGCGCTGCCGCTGCCTCGCAGGGGGGGCAAGGTCTCGAGGCGCACCCGGCGCCAAT
>CAZHPJ010000023.1:0-13771 GCA_964534585.1 uncultured Sandaracinaceae bacterium
TGGTGATCGACAACTACGACTCCTTTACCTACAACCTCGTGCAGTACTTAGGGGAGCTCGGGGCCGAGGTCGTGGTCAAACGCAACGACGCGGTGAGTGTGGAAGTGATCCGCGAGCTCGGGCCCCGCGGCGTGCTGATCAGCCCGGGGCCGGGAAGGCCTGAGGAAGCCGGGGTCAGCCTCGAAGTGATCGCCGAGGTGGGAGCGGAGACCCCAATTTTCGGTGTGTGCCTCGGGCATCAGAGCATTGCCCAGCATTTCGGAGCATCCGTCGTGCGGGCCGACCGTCTGATGCACGGGCGTACGTCCAAGATTCTGCACGAGGGTCGCGGCGTGTTCGAGAATCTGCCCAGCCCGTTTACTGCGACACGCTACCACTCGTTGATCGTGAAGCGGGACACGATTCCCAACGAGCTCGAGGTCACGGCCTGGACCGACCAAGACGAAGTCATGGGGATTCGCCACACCGAGCTCGCCATCGAAGGCGTGCAGTTCCACCCAGAGTCCTTTCTGACCGAGCATGGCCACGAGCTGATTCGCAACTGGCTATCCTCGCTTCCGGCGGGCAGGGCGTCGTGATCTCGAGCGCGATCAAGGACATCGTTGCGGGACGTGATTTGTCGCCAAGCGACGTCGAGGCTGCGATGGATTCCATCCTCGGCGGGGAGGCATCGGGCTCTCAAATTGCGGCGTTCGTCGTGGCGCTTCGGATGAAGGGCGAGTCCGCCGACGAAATCGCTGCCGCCGCGCGCGCGCTTCGCAAGCATTGTGAAACCATCCGGCCGAAGGTCGACGGCCCACTGCTCGACACATGTGGCACGGGTGGTGACGGCCTGCAGACGTTCAACATTTCGACGGCGGCGGCACTGGTGGCAGCCGCATGTGGTGTTGCTGTGGCAAAGCACGGCAATCGCGCCGTTTCATCGCAAGCGGGGAGCGCCGACGCGTTGGAGGCGCTCGGGGTACGCATCGATCTCACGCCCGAGCGGGTTCAGCAATGCATCGAACAAGTGGGCATCGGCTTCCTGTTTGCGCCGAGTCACCACGCCGCCATGCGGCACGCTGCGCCGGTGCGCCGGGAGCTAGGTATTCGCACGCTCTTCAATTTGCTTGGGCCGCTGTCGAATCCAGCGTCCGCGACCCATCAGGTGGTCGGCGTTTACGACCCCGCACGCGTCGAACAACTGGCACAGGCTCTCGGGTCGCTCGGTCTGACCGCTGCTTGGGTCGTGCACGGGGCGGGCGGGCTTGACGAGGTTTCCCCGTCCGGACCGACGGCGGTTGCTCAATTGGCGGATGGCACAGTCAGTACGTTTGAAGTCAGTCCCGACGACTTCGGTCTTCCCGAGGTGCCCATCGAGGCGCTTCGCGGCGGAGATGCGCGTCGCAACGCGGAGATCATTCGCAGCGTGTTGGGCGGCGAACGGGGGCCGGCGCGCGTAGCCGTTTTGCTCAACGCGGCCGCCGCGCTGTGCGTCACTGAGATGGCCAGCGGTCCAAGGGTCGCCGCGGAGCGCGCGGCAGACGCGATCGACAGCGGCGCCGCCAAGCAAACGCTCGAGCGATGGGCGCAGTTCACGCGAGATCCATGACGGACTATCTATCGGCGATTCTTGCGCGTAAGCGACGCGAAAACTCACGGCGCCGCCGGCACGTTGCGGCTATGCAGCTCGTCGAGCGCCCCCCACAACCCGAACGGTCCGAGCGAGCAGTGCGAGCGCTACGCCGCGCGTCGGGTGAACCGCCTTCGGTGATCGCAGAGGTGAAGTTTCGGAGTCCAAGCGCCGGTGAGATTCGCCGTTGGAGTGTCGGAGAGGGCGTTCGAGTCGCGCGGGGCTACGAACGTGGTGGCGCTTCGGTCGTCAGCGTCCTGGCCGATGGTCCCGGCTTCGGGGGCTCGCCGCTCCTCGTTAGGCGCGTCGCGCAAGCGGTGAACGTTCCCGTGCTCTACAAGGAGTTCGTTCTCGATCCGGTTCAGGTGGACCTGGCGTACGATGTGGGTGCGTCGTTGGTACTGCTGCTCGTTCGCGCTCTCGAAGATTCAGCTCTTCGCACCCTGATCCAACGGATTCGCGCCCTCGGCATGGAAGCCGTCGTGGAGGCTGCCAGCTTCGACGAGGTCGACCGCGCCGTTGCGGCAGGGTCGACGGTCGTCGGCGTCAACGCGCGCGACTTGAGCACCTTCCGCGTCGACAAGGAGGCGGCGCGGGCCTGCGTTGAACGCATTCCCCCCGTGTGCGTGGCTGTCTTCATGAGTGGCGTTCGCGCAATCGACGACTTCCGTGATGTCGCTCACGGACGCGCAGACGCCGTGCTGATCGGCGAAGGGCTCATGCGCGCCGAGGATCCGGGTGCTCGCCTGTCGGAGCTCCTGAGGTCGGTCTGACCGATTCGTGCTCCTGCGGGAGCGTCACTCTGAAGCACGTGCCTGCGCCTTCGCGGTCGATAATCTCGATCCGCCCTTTGTGCTGGTCGACGATCTGCTTCACCAGGGCGAGTCCAAGTCCGACACCGTGGCTTCGGCCCGAATAAAACATGTCGAAGAGCCGCTCCCGATGTGCGGCCGCGATGCCAGGGCCCTCGTCTGCCACCTCCAGGAAGGCGTGGCCTGCTTGGTCACGTCCCGTTCTGACCTCGACCTTGCCGCGGTGAGGGGACGCCTGGACGGCGTTCTTGACGAGGTTCCAAACGACTTGCCGTATCCGATTCGGATCGACCGTCACGATAATCGGCTCCTCCGGCCCGAGCTCGTCGATTCGCAGGCCATTGCTTGCGGTCGCTGCGCCGCGGGCGACGGCCACCACCTCGCTTGCGATCGAGCGAAGGTCGAGCGGTTTCGTTTCGATCTGACTCGGGCGCCCCACCTGTAGCATGGTTGTCACCAGCGAGTTCAGCCGCTCGACTTCGGAGATGACGATGCCCAAGAGCCGTGTGTCTTCAGGGCTGAGGGCGTTGCCTTCGCGTACCATTTCCACCGATCCGGAAATCGAGCTCAGAGGGTTTCGGATCTCGTGTGCGAGTCCGGTCGCGAGCCGTCCCAGAACGGCCAGGCGCTGGGCCCCCTCGGCTTGATCTCGGAGTGTCTTGATCTCGGTCAGGTCTTGGAAGGCCAGAAGCAGACCGGACCGGCTTCCGTTCGCGTCCAAGAGAGCGCCAAGTGTATAGCCCATCGGGAACTCGCTCCCGTCGGCGCGCCTGCCAGTCGCGTCGGCCCGCTTTGGCGGCTCGCGCAGAGGTTGAGTCGCGTAGCTTGGAAGCACGTTCGAAAGCGGCCTGCCGAGGAGCGTCCCCGCACGGTCCCGCAGGATCTCCCGTGCCGCGCGGTTGACCCCCAGGATACGACCGTCGTCGTCAGCAGTGATGAGGCCCGACGCAATCGAACGAACGATATCGTCGTTGAGTCGCACCAGCCGGGCCTCGCTTCGCTCCGCCTCGATGAGCCGCGCCCCTGCCACCTGGGCACGGCGTGCGAGGTTGGTTGCCAGCGCTGCGACGGCCGTGATGCCCACCATGTTCGATACCAGGGCCAGCTGGAAATCTCGCGAGCTGAGAACGTATTGACTGAGCGGCTGATCCGGTGGTGGCGGTAGCCAACCGACGTTGAGTGCGAGTCCCTGCAGGAAGTAGCAAGCGAGGCTTGCGGCGGCGGTGTAGTAGGCAGCGTTCGTTCCGAGCGTGAGGGCGGCGGTGAGGATCTGCGCACCGTAGAGGAACGTGAAAATACTCCCCGCGCCGCCGGTCAGATACACCAAACCCGTGATCAGAAGCACATCCAAGGTGGTGACGGCGGCGGCGACTCGATTCTCGCGGCGGCCGCGGAGCAGCCAGACGCCAAACAGGATCGACGAGCCGTAGATGGCCGAGATCAGAATCAGCAGAAAGGTCGGCGTGAAGTGGCCGTACCGAATCGCGTCGAGCGCCAGGTACATCGTAGCGCTCAGCAGAACGGTTGCGACGATGAGGCGGCCGGCTAGGACCCACTGCAACCGTCGGTGCGGGTTGGGTTCCTCGCGCTGTCCGGCTGGGCTCTCTGGCGCCTGAATCACTCCGCGCTGACTTTACCAGCGATCGAGAAGATCGGCAGGTACATCGATATGAGGATCACGCCGACGATTCCGCCGATGAACACCATCATCAACGGTTCGAGCAAAGAGGTGAGGGCGGCGACCGCGATGTCGACCTCGTCTTCATAGAAATCTGCGATCTTGTTGAGCATGGTGTCCAAGGCGCCCGTCTGCTCACCGACGCCGATCATCTGCACGACCATCGGCGGGAATACGTTGGTTTCCATGAGGGGCTCGGCCATCGTGCGGCCCTCGCGGATCTTGTTGGACGTCTCCTGAATCGCCCCCTCGACGATGACGTTGCCAGCTGACTTCTTGACCACGTCGAGTGCGTCGAGGATCGGAACGCCGGCTGAGAGGAGAGTGCCCAGCGTACGCGTGAAGCGGGCGACCGAGATTTTCCGCATGACCGGACCGAGAATTGGAAGGACCAGCAACGTCCTGTGGAAGAAATGCTTGCCTGCCGGCTGCCGATAGATCCACGTGATTCCGAAGACGGACGCAGCCGTTCCCAGGACGATCCAGTGAACGTTGGACATGAAGCCTTCGGACGCCGCGATGACAAGCTGCGTGAGCGCAGGCAGGCCATCTTCGCCTCCGAACTCCGCGAACATCGACTTGAAGCTCGGAATGACCCAAGCGAGCATGACCACCACGACGATGATCGCCACGAATAAAATCGCAACCGGGTAAACCATCGCGCCGCGTACCTGTCGCGCGAGCTTGACGCGCTTCTCGATGTATCCGGCAAGACGGTTGAGAATCGTGTCGAGGATGCCGCCCATCTCACCGGCGCGAACCAGGTTGACGAAGAGCTCATCGAAAAGCTTCGGGTGCCTCGCTAGCCCGTCCGAAAAGGTGCCGCCTTGCTCGACGTACTCTTTCACGTCTTTGAGGATCGCGTTGAGGGACTTGTTCTCGCCTCGCGTCGACAGGATGTCCAGGCACTGAACGAGGGGTAGCCCTGCATCGATCATCGTCGCGAACTGACGGGTGAACACGACCAGCTCCTTCGGCGTGACACCGGTGCCGAACGACAAGCTGAGCTCCCGCGCCTTCTTTTTGACCTTGACCGGATTGAGCTGTCGCGCGCGCAGCCTCGACTGAACGGCTTCCTTGCTGTCCGCCTCGATGATCCCTGTTTGGACTTCGCCCGCGCGGGTGCGCGCTTCGTATACCCACTCGGCCATGAATTCTCCGCCCGATCCCCTCTGGGCTCTTCAAAATCCTAGCTGATTTAGGATTGCCTGGTCAAAAGCGAGGCGCAATTCCGCTGTGGCTGCCGCCTGCCGGACTAGTTCCGGTACGGGTTCTGGATGTCGATGTCGACCGGATCGGAGTCTGGCGCCGGTGTGGGCGTGGGCGGAGCCACCTTCTCCGCAGGCTTTTCGGCCCCCGAAACACGCGTCGCCCGGGGTTGGCTCTTCGGGCGGGCCCGTCGGCGCCGAGGTCGCGGCGGTGCGGTGCTGCTCTTGCGTTCCGGTGCAGGCGCGGCGCTCGCGGTGTTCCCTCTTTCCGTCTTTGCCTCCGGTGGATCCGTGGCTACGGGCTTGTCTGGTGTGACGGGCGGAGCTGGCTCGACCTCCAACACCGGGCTTCGCTGTGCGGGCTCCCGTGCAGCAGGGACCTGCAAGAGCTGCCATACCAAGAAGCCGGCGTACAAGAAGACGACGATCGCAAGAACCATGACGAACCACTTCAACGCATTAGAGCCTGACGCGGGCCGCACGAGCACTGGCGTGCCGTCTTCGAGGACTCCCGTGATGCTCCCGTGCACGTACGACCCGGTGCCTCCGTCGCGATGGAAAGTCCGGCTTTGGGACGGTGTGCCTTCACGAGGCATCGGAACCTTCAATGCTGTGATTTCCGCACGTCCGAGCATCTGGATGGAGTCGCGCACGCGCTGGCGCTCATCCTGAAGCTTGTCGGCGTCCAAGGAGCGGACCACTTCAGCAACGTCGCGCGTCTTGGCGACTCCGGCGCGCCCGGCTGCACTGTCGAGCGCTTCACCGAACTCTTCAGCAGTCTGAAATCGGCGTTCCGGATCTCGGTCTAGCGCTTTCATCACCACGTCGTCGAATCGCTCGAGGTCGGGCCAAAGCTCGGACGGCTTTACAATCGTGTCGTTGAGTAGTTTGTTGAGCGTGGCGGCGTTGGATTCGCCCTTGAAGAGGCGCCTTCCGGTCAGTGACTCCCACAGCATGATGCCTACGCTGAACAGGTCGGAGCGCTGATCGGTTTCGTTGGACGATGCCTGCTCGGGCGCCATATACGAGAGCTTGCCTTTGAACTGTCCGGCTCGCGTCGATGCCATGCGTACGTCGGCTTTGGCAACGCCGAAATCGGTGAGTCGAGCGATGCCGTCCGTTCCGACGAGGACGTTGTGCGGTGAGACGTCCCGGTGTACGAGCTTGAGTTGCGTTCCGTGCTCGTCGCTGAGACGATGCGCAGCGCCAAGGCCTTGCAGTGTATCGACGAGCACCCGACAGACAAACGGTCGCGGAAGCCTGTCGCCTCGCTTAGCCGCACGACCAAGAAGCGCACCGAGGTGATTGCCCTCGATGTATTCCATCACCAGAAAGTATCCGTCACCCGGACTGTCACTGATGTCGAGCGTAGGCACCACGTTCATGTGGCGGATCCTGGCGGCGAGGCGCGCCTCGTCCAGGAACATCGAAATGAACTCCTGCTCGTACGCGAGGTGGGGATGCAACACCTTGATGGCGACGAGTCTCTCGAACCCCGCGACGCCCTGCGCGCGCGCGACGTACACCGATGCCATTCCGCCGGACGCCAGCTGCGTCAGGATCTCGTAGCGGCCCAGTTGCCGACCCGCCATCGGCCGGGACATCCGCTGACCTCCTGGTGCGCCGGCAGGTGCGTTCATCAAAAGCGTCCCTTGATGGTCAAGGTGCCGCCTTTCGTGCTCACTCCGATCGAGGGTTCGATGCGCCTGGAGGCTGCCTTGCGGGACTCTCCCTTCCAGTCGGTGAATACGGCTAGAACAGCAGTGGTAACCGCCATTCCGGCCGTGACGCCGATGAGGATGTTGGTCCGCCGTTCCTTGGCGCGGCCCTCTTCGAGAAGCGCTTGGGCCTGCTCTTCAGGAGTCGGGGACCCGCCGTTGTTGATCCCCGGCGAGCTGGCGCTTCGCGCGGCTGACTCGTAGGCGCTCACGCCCTTGTTGGCATCGATTCCGGACCACGTCGTGACCGCGCCCAATGCAACGGTCGCGCCGAGTGAGGAAAAGAATGCCCATCGCGGAACCGGTGGGGGAGGCGGAGGGGCGGGCGCGGCCAGCGTCATTTTCTTGATGGTTCCCGCTGCGCCTTGCACGAAGGTCGATGTTTCGCCGTTGTTGAAAGCAGCCTTGAGCGAGTGTTCCACATCGGGCGTCATGAAGAACGTCGGATGTCGGACCACCGCCCCGTCCAGCTCGAGTGTGCATGCCTTTTCGCACTCGGCTTCGACTAGAACGTTGACCGGCTTCACCGCACCGATCGCGGCGTTCGTGATCTGCTTTGAGCGCCTATCCGCTGGGTATTCATCCTGCAATTGCAGTGCGAGGTTGGCGGCTCGAATCGAGTTGCCCGCCTTGTGGTGCGCGCGCACGGCTTGAAGCAGCGCCGTGGACGTCGGCACCAAGCGATAGGCTCGCTCGAACCAATGGGCCGCGAGCTCGTACTGCTTCGATAGATACGCGAAGGTGCCTTGGTCGTACGCGTCGGCTGCCTCTGCGCGATTTTCAACAGAGACGCTCTGCGCATCGGGGTTAGATCCCTCAGCTGCGGCTACAGTGGAAAATAGCAAGCAAAGTGTACAGGCCAGCGCTGGTGTCCAGCGCTGGCGTTTGGCTGTGGTTCCCATTACCTAAACCCCGCCATTAACCATAGCAAAATCTGCCGGGACACCGAATCAGGCACCGCCGCGAATCGCCTGCTGATAGCCCTTTTGGTCTAGATGGATCAGCATTTGGCGGAATTCGTCGGCCTCGGGAGAGCGGATTTCAGCGAGCTCTCGATCGAGGGCACCGTGGGCAACCAGGTGTAGAAGCGACTGATTCATCGTCTGCATTCCCGACGTACCCTGGCCGGTCTGCATGATGCCGTACATCTGATGGACCTTGTCCTCGCGAATGAGGTTTCGAAGAGCGGCGTTCGGGACGAGGGCTTCGCAGGCCATCACGCGGCCCGGTCCGTCGGCACGGGGCAGCAGCATCTGGCTGAGCACTCCTTGAAGAACAAACGATAGCTGAGCGCGGATCTGACTCTGCTGTCCGGCAGGGAACACGTCGATGATGCGGTTGATCGATTGCGCTGCGGTGTTGGTGTGAAGTGTCGCAAACACCAGGTGACCGGTTTCAGAAATGGTCAGCGCTGCTTCGATGGTTTCGAGGTCTCGCATCTCGCCGATGAGAACCACGTCGGGATCCTGACGTAGAGCGTACTTCAGCGCATCCTTGAAGCCGGCGGTGTCCGAGCCAACCTCTCGCTGGTTCACGATGCAGAGTTTGTTCGAATGGAGGAACTCGATCGGATCCTCGACCGTCACGATGTGGTGACGATTCTCGCTGTTGATCTTGTCGATCATCGAGGCGAGGGTGGTCGACTTGCCGGAGCCCGTGGGTCCAGTAACCAATACCAATCCGCGCGGTCGCGAGCAGAGCTCTGAGACGACCGGCGGCACGCCGAGGTCGGAGAGTGGTCGGATATCGAAGGGGATCGCGCGGAACGCCCCGGACACGGCCCCGCGCTGCAGGAAGACGTTGGAGCGGAAGCGTGACAACGACTTGACGCCGAAGGAGAAGTCGATCTCATGCCCCTTCTCGAAGCGCAAACGCTGATCTTCGGTCATGACCTCGTAGCAAAGCGTCTTGCTTTCGCGCGGTTTCAGAGGTGGCGTACGCAGAGGCACGAGCGCGCCATCGATACGCAATTGTGGTGGCGAGCCCGTAGTAATGTGTAGATCGGAAGCGCCTCGTTCGACCATCAGCCGCAGCAATTGTCGAAGGGTGAGTCTCGGTGCTTCCTGAGGTGCTGCCATAGGTTAGAGCATACCAGAGCCTGCGCGATATGCCCTAAACGCTACGGCGCGCCCACGGACCCCGCCGCAACCAGTCCTGTTTGCGGTACTGCGACCCGATGATCTTCGCAACCGACGTTGCGGTGAGAAAAGATCCCTCGAAACCGAGGCCGGGTGCCACCTGTTCGTTGCAGAGAAACACTCCCTGCACGGGGGTACGTGTGGGCAGCGCACATACGCCCAGCGCTCGTCGCGTCGGATACTCGTACACCGCTCTCATCGTATGGGGGCCTCTGGTCCAAGGGTCACTGCAAGGAAGCTCGGCGTCACCACGGAGCGCACGCGGGGGCAAGCCGTCGTGGGGGCTGTCGATCCAGATCGCGTGTTCGTCTAAGAACGGAACGACCCCGCGGATCGCATCCAAGGCCTCCTCGCGTAGGAAGCGAAGCGGTGACGAAGCGGTGTCGATCAGATGCTCGTCGATCAAGCGGCTCGCCGTGAGCAGAGCTCGGTTTTCGTCGACATCTCGACTTCGCATCAAGAACGCCTCCTCGGACGTGGTCGCGCTGGTGCACAGCAGAGCGAGAGGCTCGAGAGCTTGCGGAATGCCTCCCTTGTCGACGAGGACGTGGACCGAGCAGCGATATGCGCGCGAACGAGGCTCGCCGACCCGTTCGAATACTGCCGTCATCGGTGCGCGTTCGGGCAGAAGTTGTGCGAGATCGCTGATTGGCGTGCCGTGGGCTATTTGCGAGCAGCCGATCTCTTCGTCGGTTCGCGCGAGTCGAATCGTGTGGCCGCGCCGGCCTTCGTGCCGCAGGGATTCTGCGCTGTCGCGCGGCCTGACATCGCTCCCCCAAGAACGAATGCGCGCGAACAGCGCCTCTCGGAACCAGGTCCAGCCCCCAGCGAGCTCCGCGACGCCGGACAGAACGTGACCATGCAACCGAGCGCGGGTGGCATTCGAATGCTGTGCCGGGAGCAGACCCGAGACATGAGGCAGGACCGCTTCGAATGCGGTGCGCAGCGGATGCCTTCTCGCGAGTTGATTCCACGATGTCCAGCCCTGTCCCTGCCGGTCGTAGCGTTGCGCCGTCGTCGTCAGCGAGAACTGCTGACGTTCCACGAACGTCTCCGGAGGCCACACCAGCCCACGGCTCACCACTGCGTCGAGCTCGCCTCGCACCTCGCTTAGCGTGCGCGTGATGTCCGCGGCCTGGTGTCTCACCTCGGGGAACTCCCGCTCGAGCTCCGCGAGCCACTTGTCGGTCTCGGGATAGACGTTGACCCTATGCGCCGGCAGCAGCAATTGAAACAGGCCGTTCCGATCCATCATGCGCTGGCGAACGTCCTGTCTGAGCGCCAGCCCATCCAATGTGTCCTGGACGATGGGGCTTTGCGCGCCGGTGATCATCAATCCGTGCGGTTCCACCTCGACGTCCGCCAGTGTGTAGGAAGGCTCGGTCACCCCCTGACCGAGCACCAATACGCGAAGGCCTTCGCGCGCGAGCAGCGCCGCGCACAGAAGCGGCTCGAGATTCGTGCCTAGAACGACGACGTCGTAGAAGCTGGTCGGCACGGGTCTAGGCGTCCGGCACGGTTAGCGATCGAGCGGGGTCCGCGACAGGAGTGCTCACGGTCAATGGGTCGAGTGTGATCGCACCGATTGCGATCTGGTGAATCACGCCTGGCAAGAGCCGATGCTCCTGAACCTGGATTCGAGCGTGAAGGCTTTCCGTCGTGTCGTTGGTGAGTACCGGGACCGCGGCCTGCGCGAGTATTGGACCCGTATCGACGCCCGCGTCGACGATGTGTACCGTGCAACCGCTGATGCGGACGCCGCCGTCGAGTGCGTCTTTCGGCCCGCTGTGCCCTGGGAACGAAGGGAGCAGGGCAGGGTGAACGTTGATGATCCGACCGGGAAACCGTTCGAGCAACGGTGCGCCCAACACGCGCATGAAACCGGCCAATACGACTAGGTCGGGCTCTAGCGCAGCCACCTCCTCGGCAAGCAAGTCGTTCCATGAGTCGCGGTCATCGCCTTTGCGGAGCAAAACTATCCGGGTGGGAATTCCTCGTTCAGCAGCGAACTCCAATGCGGCAGCCTTTTTTCGATCTGAAACGACACCCACGATGCGCGCATCGCACGTGCCTTCATCGATCGCATTGCAGATCGCCCTCAGGTTGGAGCCGCGACCAGAAACGAGAACAACTGCGTCCATGAGGGGCACTACGCGGAGAACGAAACACCTTCGCGGTCGATGACCTCACCCATGACGAAGGCGCGTTCGCCGCTCGCGTTGAGCGCGTCGACCAGATCGGCAGTGCGTTCGGGGTCCACGACCATCGTGAAGCCGACGCCCATGTTGAACGTGCGTCGCATCTCAGTGTCTGAGATACCGCCCCGTTTCTGGATCAGAGCAAAGATGGGCTCGGGTGTCCAAGAGCTAAGATCGATGGCGATTCCAAGACCTTCGCGGGTGACCCGGGGTAGGTTCTCGGGCAAACCTCCTCCGGTGATGTGGCACATCGCGTGCACGTCGTGTTCGAGCGCGATTCGCGCGGCGCCTACATAGATTCTGGTGGGACGGAGCAGGGCGTCCCCGAGGGTCCCTCGTGAGTCGAAGGGATCGTGGAGCGAAAGTGGAGCATCGCCGTCCAGAAGCGCGCGCCGCACCAGCGAGAATCCGTTCGAGTGCAAGCCCGACGATGCGACGCCGACTACGTGGTCGCCGAGCCGGGTCGCTTTGCCGTCGATGATGCGTTTGCGGGCGACGACGCCCACCGCAAAGCCGGCTAAGTCGTATTCGCCTGACGCGTAGAAGCCAGGCAGCTCGGCCGTTTCACCTCCGAGAAGTGCGCATTCCGCTTGGCGACAGCCCTCCGCGATGCCTTTCACGACGGCCTCGCCTTGATCCACGTCGAGTTTCGACGTTGCGAAGTAGTCCAAGAAAAACAACGGCCGCGCGCCCAGCGTGATGATGTCGTTGACGCACATCGCAACGAGGTCGATGCCGATGGTGTCGTGGCGCTCGAGCTCGAAGGCCAGCTTCAGCTTGGTCCCCACGCCGTCCGTCCCAGAGACGAGCACCGGATCCTCGATGTCGTTCGGTAGTGAACAAAGACCCGCGAAGCCGCCTAGAGAACCAAGCACGTGTTCCGAGCGAGTTGATTGCGCCAGCGGCTTGATCCGCTCGACGAGTTGCTCGCCGGCTTCTATGTCGACTCCTGCGTCGCGATAGCTCAAGCCCGCCATGCCGCGGAAGCTAGGCGATCGCTTGGGGCCGGTCAACGAGCGGCGCTCCGTTGACCGTAGTGACGTCGTCGCGTAGACACGCGTGCATTCGGGGCGGGACAAACACATCGAAACGATATCTGTTCGGGCTGCTGCTGGTTACCGCGAGCTGTCAGGGTGACTCGTCCCAGAGGCCCGACCGGTCGCTTCCCGAGCCGCTGCCTGATCTCTCCGATCCGGTCGAGCCGGACCATCAGAAAGCCCGTTTGGTGCGCATCGACGTGTACGGCGCCGGAGCCAAGCAGGCCGCAGGGGCCAGGGTGGTTCTGTTGTTCGAGGGCGCTCCGCTGTTTCGTCAGAAACAGCTCCCGGCGCAAGGCATTCTTCCGGCTCGCATCGCCATCGAGCTCGAGGATGCCGAGTGGGGCGATAGCGTTCCCGTCTCCCAGTCCGTGGAGCGAGGGGGCCTGCGGCGCGTACGCCTCGCCACCCCCAACCCGCGCGTCGTATTGGACCTTCAACCGGGCGCGACTGGCCGAGTCTTCTATCTCACCGATCCGTACCGCATCGTCGTCGACGTAAGTGCGGTGAAGCGCTCATATGACAAGGGGAGGCTGCTCGTGGTGTTAGACCCCGGGCACGGGGGTCGTGAGCCTGGCGCTGCAAACGACGAGTACGGCCTCGTCGAGGCGCAGATAGCACTCGATTTGGCCGAGCTCACCGCAAGTCGGTTGCGCGCCATCATGCCACGCACGCGGGTCATGCTCACGCGGTCGACTGACGTGGACCTATCGCTCGAAGAACGGTGCGCGTTAGCCAACGCGATGGAAGCAGACGCGTTCGTGTCGATTCACTTGAACGCGAGCTCGGAGCCCGTCCGAAAAGGCGGCGTTACGACCTTCGTGCTCGACACGACAAACGACCGCCAGGCACTCCGGCTTGCCGCGCGCGAAAACGGAACGCGGGTGGCAGAGGTGACCGGAATCCAGAGTCTGCTCGCAAAGTACCATCGGCGGAGCCAAGCGGAGGGCTCGCTGACTCTTGCTGGCAAAATTCAACGGCACACCCTGAAACGGGGCCGCTCGGTTCTTCCGAAGCTTGCGGATCGTGGTGTGCGGCGAGCTATGTTCTACGTCTTGGTGGGCGCCCGGATGCCTTCGGTTCTCGTGGAGGCTTCCTTTCTGACGTACGGACCCGAGGCGCGCGCGTTGACCCATCGCAACTACCGCCGGGCCCTGGCCAATGGCCTCGCGTCCGGCATCGCTTCGTACCTGCTGGCGCGATAGGTGGATGGGTTGCCGGGTCTGGGGCGGACGGTCATACTCGGTGACCGTTGTCGGATGGATCCAGTCCGGTCGTCGATCTGGGTGGGCTTGCGCCTACGCTCGGCAAGACCTGCAGTGGCTACCTCGGTGGATACCGCCGAGCGTTCGAGGATGCGGTGCGCCGTG
>CAZHPJ010000024.1:0-13667 GCA_964534585.1 uncultured Sandaracinaceae bacterium
GTTGGAGCTCGAGGGCCCGGCTGTAGGCGCTTGTCGCCGGCTCTAGTGCGTCCGCGCTCTCCATGAGCTGCGCGGCGTGTAAGAGTATCACCGCTTGCGCTTCTGCCTGCGGCCAACGTTCTGCGGCGGCCGCGAGAGCCTCTGCAGCACGTGCGGCATCGCCACGCGCCAGGCGCGCCGACGCCATCAGAATCCGCGCCACGAAGTCGTCCTGTCGAAGCTCGGCCGCGTGTGTGGCCGCCTGTTCGGCCGCGGCGGGATCCCGGAGCTTCGAGAGCTGAACGCACGCCAGCAATTTGAGTGCCGATGCCCGCTCGGCTGTGCTCAGATCCAGCCCGGCTTCCTTCTTCAAAGCGTCGGCCGCTGCCGGCCAGTCTTCGCGCCGCATGGCATGCCGCCGCAGTGCGCGAAGCACGACGACGTCCCGGGCGTCGGCCGACAGCGCCCGTTCGTAGTCTCGCGCGGCGGCCTCGTCGTCCCCGAGCTGCTCATGGAGCTCTGCGGCCGAAGTAAGAAGCCGCGCGCGCGCCGAGCCGACCGCGCGCTCCGCCAGTGCGTGGAGGAGCTCGACGCGCCGGTTCTTCGTTTCTAGCGTGTCACCGACGAGGGGCAGCGCCTCATAGCGGGATGTGTGTTGAAAAACGGTACGCTGCGCGGCCTGCGCTCCCGAGTCCGATGGGTCGGGAGGGCGGCTCACACGCTTTGCTTGCGGGCCTGTCCGCGTCTCGACGAACGTGTCGAGCAGCGTGGAAATCGCGTCCTCGTCAAGCTCGAATGACGGTGATTCCGATTCGCGGTCTGCCTGAGCCAGATCGTCCTCAGCCATCGTTCCCCCACAGGGGTGATTCGGCCTCGAGCCAGAATCGAAGCAAGTCGACGCCGCGTGCAGACGTCCTTAGCGCCTCCAGGCTCACTCTTCCGTTTAGCAGTGTGGAAAGCCCGGCCGCGATGTCAGCCGATGCGAGCAACCCAGCCCGGTCGGCGCTGCGCTGTAGGCTTCGGACGAAGGAAAGCAGGGCCGCAGGCTCCAGTTTCGCATCGCCCACCGCATCGCGCACCGTTTTGCGCACCGCTCGCCGCAGCTTGACCTCGGCTGCGGGCAGAGCTGGCTCGCCAGGGACTATCTCGCAGCGCGAGACGCGAAGGGCGGCCGCCAACCTGCCCGCAATCTTTTGAGGCGAGTCATCGAGGAGCCCCGCAGCGCCATGTGGCGTTGCCCAGGCGAGGCGCCCGGCGATGAATTGCTCCGCGCCACCTAGCCCCGCTTGCGTGCCGCGTACAGGATCACTCGGCGCCGTCTCCTTGGTGGGCGGCCGATCTTTCGATAGGGCGGGGCCCGCCAGAAGCACGACCTGCCGGAGAACGGCATTGACGTCGTGATCCCAGACTGCGGCGTTCGAGAGGTGGCCGAGCTCCGGGGCGCCGCCCTCGTCGGACGAGGAGGCGAGCCCGAGCGCGCTTTGCACCGCCCGAGCTGCGGCCGCGCGACTGACGTCTCCTCGCCACTGAGCAGCGTTTCTCAAACCTTCGAGGAGCGACGCGTCGAGCTCACCGTTGTCGATCTGTTCCCAAATCGCACGTTCGTAGGTAGACAGAGCGGCGCCCTTGTCCGCTTCGCCAAGGAGCTCGATCAGGTTGGAGATCGCGACCGCGTGCGTAGGCTCCCTCTCGAGCGCGCGTGCATAGGCGGCGATCGCAGCTTCGCGGTTGTCCAAGCCCGTCTCGAGCGCGCCGATCCGCCGCCACGTCTGCGCATCGGCCAGGCCGAGGGCTTCGACGGCGCGTAACTCCTCGAGCGCTTGGTCCTTCGCGCCGAGGTGAGCCTCGAGGAAGTCCGCGGCGCCGAGATGCGCGACCCGGCGCTGTTCCTCGGGGATGCCGGCCTTGGACAGCCGCCGCAAGCATGCGACGGCCTGTGCCCACTCTTCGAGTGAAACGTGAACTTCCGCTGCCAACGCCAATGCGCCGGCATGGTCAGGCTCCGAGATGAACAGCTCGTCGAGCACTTCGAGCGCGCCGGGCCGATCGCTGAAACCACGCAGGAGGCGGGCGCGTTCGTAGAGCAGATCGAGTCGATCTTTCGGGCCGCCCAGGGCCAGCCGCTCGGACACGAGCGCTTCGAGCGCTTCGGCGTCTTCTTGCTGTGCGAGCAGGTCGTGTAGACGACGGAAGGCAACGTCGCGCGTTGGGTCTTCTTCGAGCGCGCATCTGAACAGGTCTTCTGCTTGCTGGTACTGATCGAGGCAATCCAGCCTAACGATGCCGGCCTCCTCCAACAGGTCGGCTTTGAGCGAGCTTTCGACGAACGGGGCCAGCCGCTCACAGGCCTGAGCGACTAGCGGCCACTGTTGGGCCTGCCGTGCTGCGTTTCGGAGCGTTTCCCATAGCGCAAGATCGTCGGGCCGCTCGTCGACGGCATTGCTGAGCAGCACGACGGCCTGGGAGCCCCGATCTGCTTCGACCAGCGCGCGGCAATGCGCGGCCTCGAGCGCGACACGTCCGAGGTCTTCGCTGTGCAGCAGCTTTCGCCGCAGAGCAATGGCACGAAGCTCCGCATCGTCACCAGGTGAGAGTGCTTCGTCGATCGCGATCGATGCGTCGGCGTTGGCTTCCGCTAGGCCTTCGGCTTCCTGCGCAAGCATGAAGAGGTCGTCGGACGCATCCGGTCCCTGCGCGATGCGTGCGGCGCGCAGACCCTGTAGGAGTGTATCGGCGCGCAAACCCTCGGTCGGCGCCAACGCCGCGAGCCGAAGCCAAGCATCATCGGCGGATGAACCCTCTTCGCCGAAAGATGCGCGTAGCGCGCCATAAGCAGCGGCGAATCCATTCGGAGGCTCTCGAGGCGTGGCGTCGGCGTGTGCCAGCGCCTCTTCGGCCGTTGAGCGTTGGTCGGCGCTCGTGAGCCGCGTGGGCGTCGATAGCAGGGCCACTGCGGCCGCAAGCGTCGTGGTAGGGTGCTCAAGCGCTCGCTCATAGGCGTCGCCCGCGCCGGTCTCGCCACCGTTGCCGAGGGCGTCGCCCTGAAGCAATGCGTACAGCTCTGGTACACCTCCACTAAGAACCCCGTCCGAGAGGTGAGCGTACGCTCGCAGCATCGCCTGCGTGTCGTGTTGACTGCGAGCGAGGTCGAGAAGCGCGAGCGCAGCCGAGGGCGAGCTCGGCGCTTCCAACAGAGCCTGCTCGTACGCCTGCCGAGCGGCAGTCAGATTTCCGCCACGTTCGGCGGTTGCCCCGGCGAGAAGGAGCGACAGCTCCCCAAGTGAGGTGCTCGACTTACCCAGGGACCGCTCGCGCGCCAACGACACCACGGCTTCGGGTCGTCCTCCTTCACGTAAGACGCCGGCGAGCAACGAGACGATGTAGCCGTCGTCGGGAGCTGCGCGCAACGCTTGCCGAAGGACGCGCTCCGCTGCATTCCAATCTCGGCTCTGGGCGTAGGACTGTCCGGCAGCCCCGAGATGCCCGAGCTGTGTGTCGCCCGTCGTAAGCCTGGCGAGCGTCTCATGTGCTTCGGCCAGCAAGGCGGTGTTGCCTTCCCACGCCGCCTGCGCTCGGGCGACGTGCGGAGCCCACGCATGGCTATTCGGATCCCCGATGAGCGCTCGGAGGCGCAACTGGGCTTCCTGGCTCGCTCCGGAGAGATTCTGAGTCACGTCGTACTTGGTAAACGCAAGCGTCGCTCGCTCGGCGGGATCGATGTCGCATTGCATCAGCTGGTCGCAGCGCTCCAGGATCACGTCGGGCCGCTTCTCACGAAGCGCCGCCCCGAGTGCCTCGCGCACAATCCGTTGCTTCGAGGTCGCGGTGCCGCCCGCGGCCTCGCTGTAGAGCGACTGCGCTTGGCTCGCCGTCGCCGAGCTCGTGGCCGTCAACTGTGCGGCGTGCCACGAGACACGTGAGCGCGCCTCTTCCTCGACGATTTCTATCCGTTCGCGCAAGCGTTCTGCCCGCTCCGAGTGGGCCGAGCTGCGCATCAAGGCCACGTCCAACGCCGCTCGGGCGTAGTCGGAATCCGGGCACCGGGCCGCCACTGCGCGGAGCGTGTCCGCAGCCCGTTGGAGGTCCTCGCTCGACAGCGCGCACCGCATCTGGTGCGCCACGAACGCCGGATCTTCCGGCGCCATGGCGGCAAACCACTCCGACGCCTCCTGCAAGGCCGCTCGGTCGCCGCGTCGCTCCTCGGTGAGCAACGCCTGCAAGCGAGTTGCCCGCTGATTCGGGTACAGGCGCAACGCCGAGTCGATGTAGCTCGCCGCGGCATCGGCGTCTTGGAGCTGCGTGGCGCTGCACGCCGCCGCCTCTTGCCACAAGAACGCTGCCATCGGGAGACGTTCCTCCTCGGGGACCGATAGGTTCAACGGGTCCGAAGGCTCGTCCCCTTCTACAGACGCTTCGAGTAAGCGTGCCATCGAAGTCGCCGCACGAAGGAACACGTTCCAACGTCCGTGCTTCCTTGCGGCTCGAAGTTGTAACGACCGTGCCTGCCAAACGACAGCGTCGGTTTCGCAAGCGCGATCGAGCGCGTCCATCGCCTCGTCGGGGTGCTCCGCGTCGAGCTCACTCAAGGCCACGTCGATCCACAGGGCGCCTCGCAGGTTGGTGTCCGACGCGTGCTCGGCCTGCGTGCGCAGGGCATGTCGCAAGGCGTCTTCGTCGCCCCGCGCTTCAGCGAGCCATTCGAGGATGAGGGCAGGCACGACCGGCTCCGGAGATCGCGTGATCGCTTCTCGCAGAAGCGACGACCAATCCTCCGAATGAACTGCCAAGTCCACGAGCGCGGCGGCGCTGAGGGCGGGGCTTCGCGCGGTAGCCACGTGCTCGGAACGGAGCGCTGCCACGTCGTCTCCGTTTTCGGAGCGTTCCGCGATGCGTAGCTGAGCGATCAGAGCTGGCTGAAAGCCCGGTGCGGCTGCGTGTGCTTGGCCATAGTGATCCATAGCCTCGGAGACCCGCTCGAGCTCGTGCTCATAGAGGGCGCCTACCTGGTAGAGGATCGCCGCCTGGCCCCTAGGCTCGGTTTCCGCCTCGAGCTCACGGCGCAGGTGGGCGATGCGCAATTCGACCAAGTCGAGCTTGCGCGCGGTCCCTGGTGGGCGCGGTGGGGGTCTTGCGATCATCGGCCGCCCCCGGTTATGCGAGCGTCCAACCGCCGTCGATGACCATGACATCCCCCGTCACGTAGTCTGATTCGTCTGAAGCCAAGAAGACCGCGCCCCCTGAGATGTCTCGCGGCTGGCCGACCCGTCCCGCCGCCGTGCGATCCACGATGCTCGATCGAATCGCGTCGTTGTCGACCAACACCTGAGCGAACTTGGTTTCGACCAACCCTGGTGCGATCGCGTTGACTCGAATGCCCGAGCCGCCGAGCTCCATGGCCAGCGTCTTCGTCATCGAGATCACCGCTGCTTTGGTCATGGCATAGACACCCTGCATCGGCGCCGCCATCATCCCCACGACGCTCGCGACGTTTACGACCGACCCCTTCGCCTTTCGTTGCTGCAGGTGGCCCGCCACGAGTTGGATCATGCCGAAGTAGCCCTTCACGTTGACCTCGAAGGTCTTGTCCCAGGCACCTCCGTCGATGGCGAGCATCGGACCGAAGTACGGGTTGGTCGCGGCGTTGTTCACGAGGATGTCGACTTGGCCGTAGGCCTTCAACGCCTGGTCGAGCATGCCTTCGCGCTGGTTGGCGTGCCCGGCGTGGCAGGCGATCGGCACCGCCTCGCCCCCGTTGCCCCGGATCTCGTCGGCTACGGCTCGTAGGCCTTCGATCTTTCGCGAGACGAGAACGACCTTGGCTCCCTCTTCGGCCATGTGGGCCGCGATGGCTGCACCGATTCCCCGGCTTGCCCCTGTGACGATTGCGACCTTGTCCCGTAGGCGTTCACCCATGCTGTCCCCTCCTTCAGGCCGTTCTAGTCTGACACGTATAGCGCTCCGCGGGGTGGTTCTGCCAGCGTGATCTGCACGGGGCTTGCGTGCTGTGGGTCCTGAGCAAGACTGGGTCTTTCCCCCGCTCGCCGAAGAGGTCGTCCTGACGCTGTTCTACGCAATCGCCGCGATCGTCGTGGGTTTCATCGCCTTGGTCTGGGGAGCCGATCGCTTCGTTCACGGGGCGGCTGGGCTTGCCGGCAATCTCGGTGTCAGCCATCTCGTCATCGGGCTGACCATCGTCGCATTCGGCACGTCGGCACCCGAGATGCTGGTGTCCGGTATGGCCGCGGCGGCTGGCAGTCGCGAGATGGGCATCGGGAATGCCGTCGGTTCGAACATCACCAACGTGACGCTGGTTCTCGGCACTGCCGCTCTCGTTCATCCGCTGACGGTTCACTCACGTCTTCTCTTCCGAGAGATCCCGGTCATGTTTCTGATCATGGCTGTCGGTTGGGCTTTTCTTTGGGATGGAGAGCTCAGCCGGATCGAAGGCATCGCCTTGCTGACGGGCATGTTCGTCTTGGTTGCTTGGATCGGCCGACAAGGCCGCAAGACGCAGGCCGAAGAGCCCGACGCGCTTGCTGCAAGCATCGAGGACGACCAGATTCCCGAGTCGTTGCCTACCGCGAAGGCCGTCGCCACGTTCTCCGTCGGTTTGCTCTTTTTGCTGGTGGGCTCACGGGGGCTGGTCTGGGGTGCGGTGGGCATTGCGCGCGACCTCGGGGTTAGCGAGCTCGTGGTGGGTCTGACGCTGGTTGCGCTCGGAACGAGCCTTCCCGAGCTTGCCGCTTCGGTTGCAGCCGCGCGCCGCGGGGAGGACGACATCGCTGTCGGCAATGTCATCGGATCCAACATGTTCAACTTACTCGGCGTGCTCGGGCTGCCTGGCCTCATCGCGCCCGGACATGTGGATCGCTCGGTCATAGTCCGCGACTTTCCGATCATGGTGGGCGTAACCGTGCTGCTTCTGCTGATGGCGGTGAACGAGCGCAATCACATTGGTCGCAAGCGAGGGATCACCCTCATCATCGTTTTCATCGTCTATTTCGTGATGCTGTTCTTGAAGCCGTCGCTGCCCGCATCGCCGTTCTAAGCTTCCCGCGTCCACGTGAGAGTCATGTTGTTGGCTGGCATGTCGACCCGTTCTTCGAGCCCGAAGCCTGTTTTCCGACCGAGCTCGCTGAGCTGATCGATGTCACGAACGCCCCAACGCGCGTCGCGAGCCCGAAGGCTTTCGTCGAATGCTACGTTGCTTGGTGCGGTGTGCCGGCCATGGAGCCGATACGGTCCGTACGTGATCAAGGATGAGCCGCCGGCGAGAAGCTTGCTGGCCCCGCGAAACAATGCCTCGGTCGTTTCCCACGGTGAGATGTGGATCATGTTGATGCAGACCAGGGCGTCAGCCTTCGTGACGGGCCACTTAGGCCAGCATACATCCAGCTCTATGGGAGGCAGGAGGTTTTCGCGATCTGCTTCGTCGACCCATGCTCCGATGCTCTCGAGGGCTTCCGAGGATGCATCGCTTGGCAGCCATTGCAGTGCGGGGAGGTGCTCGGCAAAGAAGATCGCGTGCTGCCCGCTTCCGCTCGCCACTTCGAGAACTAGCCCTGTCGGCGGGAGCACCCGCCGAAGCACGTCGAGGAGCGGTTGCCGATTGCGCTCGGCGGCAGGTGCGAAACTCTTTGCCATCGCCATTGCTTAGCTCATAACTTCCCGTCATCGAACCGAACCGGCGGGATTGGAGGGGAAGGCTGGGCTGGGGGCTCGTCGTCGTGCTGTGCTTCGCCGCGCCGTGGCTGACGCGCGGTTTGCTTCTGCGCGAGAAGCGCCTGGCCCTTGCTCCCGCAGATTTGCGTGGTGCTTTGGCCGACGCCTCGGTCGCGTTGCTGGTCATCGGCGTTGCCGGCTTTTTCTTTGCGACCCGCCGCTGGTGGGGCCGAGCGCTCGGGCTCGGGGCCGTCGTGTCACTCGTCTTGATGAGCTTTGCGATGTACGAGTTCATCTTGGTTTTCGATTCGCTCTATGCGCTCAGTCATGCAGGCTTCCTCGCTGATTCGACGTTCCTCGGGGGCTCGGCTCGTCACATGGGGCATCCGGTTCTGCTCGCGTCGACCGTCGTTCTGGCGATTGCGGCTTCGTTGTGGGCGCGGCCTCCGGCGAAGCTCTGGTGGCGCTGGTGGGGCGTGGCGTTTGCGGTGTGCGTTTTCGGGCAGCTGCTCATTCCAATCTCCCACGCACGCGATCAGTGGCGACAGCGCCACGCGCTTCAGGCCAATCTTTCCATCCTGCCGGCTGCGGCGGGCCTGGGTCCGGTCACCATCAGCGCGGAGGTGCGCGATGTGTTCCGAGGCGACCTGCACGGCGAACGATGGCTCGGGCCGTTCTCCGGTCACCCCAATGTGCTTCTCATCATCCTCGAATCAGCGTCCGGCGCGTACCTGCCTTCGGTTGCAGCCGCCCAAGGGGTTCACAGCGCGACCAGCATGCCCAAGCTGGATGAGATTGCTCGGCGCCACATCCTGTTCACGCGTGTCATCTCTCACCAAAGGCAGACCAACCGCGGGGAGTACGGCATCCTGTGCGGGGACTATCCCAAGCTCGTCACGGATCAGTCCAAGATGAGCGAGCAGGTCTACGGAGCCGCGCGCCGATGCCTTCCCGAGGTGCTGCGCGAGGCAGGGTATGCCACGGCGTACATTCAATCTGCGCCGCTCGCTTTCATGCTCAAGGACCAGTTCATGAAGAAGGCCGGTTTCGAGCAGATCATTGGAGACCCCTGGTTCGAGCAGAATTATGCGCGCACTGATTGGGGCGTCGATGACAAGGCGTTCTTCGAGCAGGCGCTCGGGCGCGTGGTCGACCTTCACGACGCGGAGCGGCCCTTCTTCGCGACGCTGTTGACGGTGGGCACGCACCATCCGTTCACATTTCCAGAAACGGCAACGGCGGGAAGAGGACGGACACGGCAGGAGCGCGCCTTTCGATGGGCCGACGACGCCCTCGCTGAGTTCCTGACTCGGCTCGACCAAAGCGGGGTGCTTCGCGATACCGTCGTGATCATCACTTCCGACGAGTCAGCAGGGCTCGTGGAAGCGGCGAGCGCGACGCAGAGGTTGCTCTCGCAGAGCTGGTCGTTCGTCGTGGTGATGCTGCCTGTGCCGCAGGCGAAACGGATCGACACACTCTACGCCCACGTCGACACCGCCCTTTCGGTGACGGACCTTCTCGGTATGGGGCGGCAGGCGAGGCGCTTCCTCGGTCGCAGCTGGTTCCGCGAATACGAGACCGGGCGACGGCTGTTTGCGGGGAATACCTATGCCCGAAGGGTCATCATGTGGGAGCCCTCGGGCAGCGCCGTCGTCTGCGACGAGTCGTTTCGCGATTGCACGCGTTCGGTTCCTGTTGACGATCTAGTTTTCGGACCAGAGCGGCAGAGCGAGCCCGCCTCGCATCGCGAGCGGCAACTCGTGGCCGAGGTGGCCCGGCTGACGCGCTCCGGCCGTCGCGACATGACGGACGTCGGAGTGATCGATCTGTTGACCGAGGAAGAGGTGTCGGTACCGGCCGCCAGGGGGAAGCGGCTTCTGATGGGCGGGCAGTATCTCCGCGTCCGAGGAGGCACGACCCTGCGCGTCGACTTAGACCTCGAGGTCGCTGGCGACCACGCCGCTATCGACTTTCACCAAGATGTCTTCCTCGACGGCCACCGCAAGTTCGTGCGGGAGGGAATCCGGCTTCAAAGCGGGGAGCGGTGGCGTTTGAGCTACGAGATCGGGGTTCCGCACGACGCGAGCCAGCTGGTGGTTCAGCTGTACGCAACGACCGTTTTGGGCGATGTGGCGCTGATCCGATTCCACGACGCCCAGCTTTCGATGACTGCTGGTCCGGTGACCTCGGAAACGGCCGTCGTCATTCAGGATGTGGTGTCGCCGGCCGATCCTGAATGAGTTGAAGCCGGCACTGGATTCGCCGGAGTTGCTCCTGCTCCCAGCGCTCGAGCTCGCTTCGAAGGGCTTTGCTGGCTGCTTGGCTCGAGGCGCCCTGACCGAGGTGCTCGTCAGGATCGGTTTCGTGGTCGTAGAAGAGCGTCGTATTCGCGCCGCGATGATGAATCAGCCGCTGGTGCCTACGGGTAATCGCGCCCTTGGGCTCGTATCCCTTGCTCGCGACGCGAATGCTGCGGAGCCTGGCGCGAATCGACGCGTCATCGAGTGCGGAAAGGCGGAAACTGTCGAAAAGCTCACGGCCGCGGACGGGGAAGGCCTCGGAGAAGGACGGCCTGCTCGGCAGACTCGGGTCCAACGTGAAGAGGCTCTCCGCGGCGGTGTCCGACGGAGCAGGCAAACCGAGGAAGTGCAGCACGGTCGGCGCTACGTCGGCGAGACTCACGCCAACGCGCGGTGTCGCAGGTGCAAGCTTCGCGTGCCAGAGCACCAGCGGGACGTCGAGCATCCAGGCGTTCAAGTACACGTGATGCCCCCAGTAGGATTTCTCGCCCAGCGCCTCGCCGTGATCTGAAAAGAAGACGACCAGCGTGTCTTCGAGCCAGCCGTCCTCCTCCAAGTACCGCATCAAACGGCCGAGCTCTCGGTCGAAGTACGCCACTTCACTCAGGTACGCGTTCTTCTTTCCCCTACCGAACGGGAACGCCCGTTGTGGTTGGTAGGGGTCGTGCGGCGAGTAGTAGTGGACCCACGCCATGACGGAAGCATCATCGGTACGCGCAGCCTGCAGAGCCGTGATGAGGGCGTCGGTGGCGGCGGCATCCGTCGGCGCGAATGCGATCTCGACTCCCGGCGCCAGGAACTGCTCGATGATGGGAAGACGAAACCAGCTGACGTCCGGCAAGACGGCAAGCTGTCGGTCGACGTGTGTCTGGGAGCGCGTGAAGATCGTGTCCGGTAGTGACGGGGACAGATAGAGCTCCGCCGGGCTCAAGCCGGTGAAGGCACTGCCGATCGCAAACAGGGTCGCCGGATAGGTCGACGTGGCGTTTGCGAAGGAAACGCCGGCCTTGGCAAGGCGCGATAGCTCTGGGGTGACTGGTCGTCCATCCGCCTCGATGCCCATGACGTCCTTGCGCAGGGCATCGACCGTGATGATGACGACGTTGCGGCGTCCCTCAGGCTCAATGCCGATCGGGGACTCCTCCACGAGCGGCCTCGGCTTCGGGCAGGCCTTGCCAGCAGCCGACCAGCTTTGCTCGCGGTCAAAGCGAGGCAGCACATACAGCGTTGCCAATGCGCCGGCTCGGCTGTGCGCGATCACCTCGCGCTGACCCGTGGCGACCAACGCGGGATCGAAGCGCGACCCGACTCCATAGAGCAGACATGCCGTGGCGACGCCCAGCACGACGGGCCAGAGTCGAGAGTTGCGAACGAGCAGAAACACCGTCGCGCTGCAGAGGACGCCCGCCGGGAACACTAGCTGTGCCATCGAGTAGTCGTAGGCCCGGTAGCGCACGATCGCGGCTGTCAGTAGTCCGATCGCTATCGCAGTGAGCGCGATCCAAGCCGCCAGCCGTAGCCTACCTGCGGCGCGTGCGCCCAGGACCAGCCACCACCAGCCTCCCGCCCCGAGCAAACCGATCGCCGAGACCATCCCGACACGAGCCGCTTGGCGCTGTGGGTGAAGCATCCAGTGCGGCCCCGAAAGCAGGAAGTCGGCATGCTCCCAGCCAATGGCCACCGTAAGCGTCACCACGGCGACCGTCGAAGCTGCGATGACCGATCTCGGCGCGCCTGCGACTCGCGACGCGGTGCCCAACACCAGGGCGCTCGGGATCGAACCGATCAGTGCGATCCATGCCAGCTGGCCGAGGAGCTCAATCGAGACCGAGCCTTGCGGAAGCAGGCTCGCGAGCAAGAACAGGGCGCATCCCAGATAGGACGAAGCCCACAGAGTCAGCATCGGAGCGAGCGACCTAGCGGGCATCGAGCTGTGCTGCCCTTTCGTTGAGAGATTGTTCCACCGCAATGAGCCGTGTCGCTCTCGCCGGGGGCTCGAAGGCATTGTGAAAGAGCCACCATTGGGGACTGACCGGAAGCGGGGTCAGATCCCAGGCCTCGATGTCGCGAGCCTCGCGTCGAAGGTCGACCATGAAGTAGTCGCCAAACTGTCGGTAGGGATGGTGCGACGCGAATGCCGCTCGCTCTTCTTCGGAGAACGCATCGACCGCCGCCACGAAGACCCATCCTGTAGCCCCCTGTTTGTTCGGGATCTCGCTGCGTGGGTTCTGCGACCAACGATGGGTTACGCGGTCGAGGGTGATGTCGAATCGGGGCTCCAAGCGAAGTGGTTTGAGGCTGGTGTGGAGCTGAACTCCCGTGTTGCGGTCGGTCCACGCCTTGATCTGCTTGGCGAAAAGGAGCTCCGGTCTTCCTGAATCGTAGGCGTCCATCGAGCCGCGCACCGGCGTGAAGAACCACATCGAGCCGCCGACGTAGCGCCCCTCGGGGACGATTTGGGCGATCCGGATCCCCAGTGGGACGAGGAGCAGCAGTACGACAAAGCTCGCAGGGGACCCGGCCCGCTCGCGAACCCATCGAGCCATCGCGAAGAGCGACACAGGGACCGTGATGGCCACGGCCGGAACGATCGGCCACGCCCAGTAGGAATGGACGATCGCGCTCCAACGGAAGGTCCAATAGTGCACCAAGCCTGCGATGAGAAATGCGAGCGGGACCAAGTCGCGCGCCCGAGCGGTGCCGCGGACAGCACGAACCGACCACACGCCAATCCAGGCCACGACGATTCCAAGTACGGGCGCAGTGAACATCAGCTCCGGGACGACCAGCAAGTGCGTCCGAAACCGCGTCCAAGAAAGGGCCCGGCGCGCATTGAACGCCCCTGCCAACTCATCCAGGTTCCCAGTGACCACCTCGACCAACACGAAGTGCCCCACGAAAAGCAACAACGTCCACCCACAAAACACGATCAATTGCGCGCGCGACCCGCGCACAGGTTCCGATCTCCGCGCTCCGAAGAGTGTCCAGGTCCAGTGGATGGCTATGCAGAAGGCTACGTAGTAGGCGGGCCAGTCCCAGGTGGCGGCGATGGCGAAGGTGGAGAGGAAGAGCGTGAAGTCCACACGGCGCCAGGGGGGGGCGCGGGTGCCTCGGATGTAGAGGTAGAGCGTCAGCAGGCTCCAGAAGATGAAGCCGGCTGAGTGGTTGGCCATGTTGGTGTAGATGGCGTTGATTGGAAGGGCGACGTAGATCGCCGACGCGGCGAGAGCGTGCGCGTCGTCCCAGAGGCGTCTCACCACGGCGAACAGCATGCAGAGGGCGGCCACGCTCCAAAAGCCCGCCACGAGTCGGATCGATAGCTCTCGGTCGCCAAAGAGCTTCACGCTGGCGACGTTGTGTAGGTGCAGCGCGAGCGGATGGTGGGTGTAGAGTTGCTCCCGGTTCGGGGGGACGTTGGCGGTGTCGTATTGAAGGGGGAAGAGCACGTCCCAGCGCAATGTGTTGCGCGCCGCGTTGTGATAGGCCGAGCCGTTCCAGCCGTTGTGGCCGCGCGTCCATAGATCGGCGGCGCCCCACATGGCCAAGAAGACCTGCAGCGCGAGCACGACGGCAAAGGCAATGTGAACTGGCCTCCGCCTGCCTCCGACGCGTTCAGGGCTCATCCCGGCGCAGTATGGCCGCTCAGGCCGTGCCCGTCAGCTTTCGAGAAGCCGGCGCGCGACGACATGCGCCTGAATTTCATTGGCGCCTTCGAAGAGGCTGAGG
>CAZHPJ010000025.1:0-13369 GCA_964534585.1 uncultured Sandaracinaceae bacterium
TTGCGCCGGGCTATGGCAATCAGCGAATTGGAGTCAATGCCTCCGCTCATACAAAATGCAAGTGGCACATCGGAGCGAAGTCTCAATTTCATCGATTGCACAAGTGCTTCCCTGGCCCCGTCCGCCGCGTCTTCACGGGACATGCCCTCCTCCTGGTCATAGCGGGGAGTCCAATAGGTTTCGCGCACTTCGCGCCCATCGCAATCCAGCTTTAGTACGGAGGCACGGGGCAGAGCCTCAAGGCCCTGAAAAAAGTGCTCTTCCACTTTGTAAAGCGATCTGTAACCATTGACCAGGTAGCGGCACAGCTCACCGATGTAGAGAATCGCCGTCGCCTTGTATCGATGAACGTCGTCCCAAAACGCGCTCGCGCTGAACGAGCGGCGCATCGCCATTGGAACGCGAGCGATCATCGCTGGCGACACGCCCAGGAGGAGACCGCTCGAATGATAGAGAGGAAGCACGCAGTAGAGCTTGTCTCCCTGACGGAAGTCGTACATCAAGGGCCCGAAACCCGCGCCGGCAAGAATGGCGCGCGCGTGTGAGATCCGGCAAGGCTTTGGAAGCCCCGTCGTTCCAGACGTGTAGATGTAGATGAAATCGTCCTCCGCGCGAACCGGCGCCTGTGGGTACGGCGTGGCGGGTGTGTTCGCGAGAAGGCCGGCGTAGGGGTCGTCGTCGAAGGCGAGGATGCGATCGAGCGATTGGCAGAGCTCTTCGCACTCGCGAAGCCCGGACTCGAGTGTGTGGCTCACGAGAACGACTTTCGCTTCGGAGACCTCGACCGCGTGCGACAGTGGGCGACCACGTAGATTGGTATTGATCAACGCTGCCGTCGCGCCAACGCGCGAGATGCCGAGAACGGAGGCGACATAGAAAGGAGAGTTCTCCGCAAAAAGTGCGACCACGTCCCCTTGCTTCACACCCGCGGCCGCGAGCACGTGCGCGACTTGCGAGGTGGCGTTCGCGAGCTCCGACCATGTGAGGTGCTCGTTCTCCATTTCGTAGGCGAGGTCATGCGGTGCGTCCTGGGCGTTCTTCAAGGCCACTTGAAGGAGGCTGTCGATTTGTCTCAGTCGCGTGCGGAGCAACCATGGGACGGTCCCTCGCAATGCTTTCGGCCCGAAACGAAGCTCTGCCATGACCGAGGACCGCCATGACGGCGAAGCTAGGCGCTCGAACATGTCGGGAAGTGTACGCGCAACGAACGCAGATTCGAGTCCTTTTTTCGGGCCCATATGATACAACGACCGCCCCGTGCCGACGTGGACTGACATCAAGGATCACGCCCGCTCGCGCTATAAGTTAGCCGAGGAGTACGACCACAGCTTCAAGCTCGTGTTCGAGTACCCTGGCGGCCGTCTACAAGCGGTGATCGTTTCTCACTACGAAGCCATTGGTCGCTCGTGGGTCGATTTGTCGTCGGCCTGTTGTCGCGCCGACCGCATGGATCCGCAAGCCGCGCTCCAGCAAAGCTTCAATTTGGCTGTTGGCTCCCTGTGCTTGGATGGTGACGTATACATCGTTCGCCATACGTTGATGATCGACCATCTAGAGCTGGCTGACCTCGAGGTCTCGATGCATGCGGTTGCGCGGGCGGCGGACCAGATCGAAGCGTCGCTTCCCTCGTACGAACCAGTGTCCGACGTGTTGTCAGACGTAGAAGAGGAGCTTGCCTAACATGCCGCTTGCCGTCGAGATATCCGGCCTCGTTGCTGTGTTCGCTCTGCTGATTGGCGCGTGGGGGGTCCTTGCGCCCTCGCGCATCGCCGACGTCGCGATTCGCCTCAGCACGATGGCCGGTCTCTGGGTTGCTGCAGGCATCCGTGTTGTGTTCGGGCTTGCGCTTTGGTTTGCCGCGCCGGCTTCACATGCGCCGCTGCTTCTTCAGGTGCTGGGCGCCATCACGCTGCTCGCTGGCGTGATGCTACCGTTCCTCGGCATCGATCGCTTCAAGGCATTGATCGACTGGGCGAAGAGGCTCTCCCCGACCGCGATGCGCCTCTGGTGTGCCGCCGCGGTGGCCGTTGCCGCGATCATCCTCTGGGCGCTGGTGCCTGTCGCTACGTAAGGAGCCCTCCGTGTGCCCTCGTTGGGATCTAGCGTTCTTGCGAGTAGGCAGCATGAGCGTCAGGTGTGTGATTCGATCCAGCTCGCGTAGTCCTGGTAGCCGATCGCCTCGTTCCGGGTGTCGATTCTGTCTGCGAGGGCCTTCATGGCATCGACCGGCATTGGTGTGCCCGCCGCTGCCTGCTCAGCGATCGCCTCGGCTTCCGCCGAAGCGCCCCGTGGCGTTTCCTCGGGCTCGTCACCAACGCCCAAGTACGCTGCCACCACCTTCTCGATGATCTCGATCGCGTTTGCGCGACTGTCCCTGATGTTGCCCTTGCCGGTCAACACGTTGCCGAGCCCGAACACGCCGGGGAGGCCGTGGACCTCACCGGTGTCCCAGCTGTCGTAGTGATAAAGCTCGCCCTTGGTGGGGATGCCCTCGATGGGCTTGGGAGTGCTTCCGATTGAGCTGATCACCATCGAGCCGCGCACATCGAATTCCGTGCCTTCCAAGCCCCGCACCCGGCTGTCGACGACCTCGGTTTTCTGGAAGCGAATGCCCGTCAAGCGGTTGCCTTCGACGATGGTTCCGACGGGTCGTGAAAGCTCTTCGAACTTGACGAAGTACTTACGGATGACACGGTCCATGATCCTCACACGCGCCGCCTGGAGCTTGGCCAGTTTCTCGGGGGTCGGATCGGCAGCGGTCGCGAGCGGCATGTCTTCCTTGCGGCGCCGGTAGTAGAGCGTGCATCCCTTCACGCCGAGCTCCTCGGCTGTGACGCCACGGGCCTCGAGCGTATGCGGAATGCCTTTGATCTCCATGTCGACGATATCGACATCCATGCCCCGGGCTCGCAACGCGCCCGCGTACAATTCGAGATTGACGATCTTCACCACGTCGATCGACGCGAGGCCGCCGCCAACCACGAACACGTCATCCGGGATGTCGAACGTCGGCCCGTCGTAGCCCTGGTCTTCATAGTGATTGAACCAGTAGACGAGCTCGTTTTGGTAGACGAGCCCACGGCCCTCGTACGCATCGGCTCCCTCGACCGGCAAGCTACGGTCGCTCCATGCGCCGTTTGCGAGCACGACGGCGCTAAACCCGACGTCGGCGTAAAGCTCGTTCCACGAAAGGTCGCGTCCTATCTCTGTCTTCGGCAAGAAGACTACCTCGCCGCTCCCGAGGTTCTCGTTGATCTTCTTGTATTCTTTGGCGCGTAGTTTTTCGTGCCAGCGTGGCAGGCCGTCCTCGATCTTTCCGTACGGCCGAGCGCCCTGCTCGAACACGACGGGGATTGCCCCGCGTGCGGCGCATGCTGCCGCGGCCTCCGATCCCGCGACGGCTCCCCCGATGATCGCCACGACTGGCTTCGGCTCCGTCGCGTCCCTCAAAGCTTGGAGCGCATTCACGAGCCTTGCTCTAGCCCGAATCGATAGTTGGAACAACCGCCGCGCTACATGAAGCGCGACGTTCCGCGAACACCGGTGCTCTGCAAGTCATCGCTGAACTGATACTCGGGATCGAGCAGATCGTTGATACGGTCCATGACGAGATCTACCGCTCCTTGAAACTCTTTGCGGTGCCGGTGCTCTGCCTCCGCGGAGAACGGCGCGAAGTCCTCGTCGATGTGGAACTCGGAGAGCGCCTCGTACGGAATCGGATCGCCGATGCGGTATACGATGGTGCCCGACTTGGCAATCGGCACCGAACCTGTGTACACGAGGTCGCATCCGTTGCAACCAATGGGGACGATTGTCTTCTTGTACCGAAGCGCGATCTCCATCATGCCCATGTGGCCGCGCGGGAGCCGGATCGATCGCGTTCCCTGGGGGAAGACCAGCAGGTCGAGCCCGAGCTCGAAAGAGCGCTCGTTGAGCCGGACGAACTCGGCCATCATCGCCGTGAACACCCGATTGATGGCGGTGGCGTACGAGCACTCGTGGGGGTCGAAGTCCACACCGAGGATGTTGCGCTTGGTCTCGAAGAGCTGCGCCGGAATTGCGGACACATCGACCGTGCTCGGGTCCTCATCCGGGGCGGCTTCCTTGTTAACGAGGTCACGTAGGGTGTCGTACTCGGCCTGTCTTGGCCGCCTCCCCACCGTCAGCGTGAAGTCTTTGGTGATGATGTACCCACGCGATGCCGTGGGTAGATTACTGGTGAGCTCCATGAGGGCGCCGGTGATCGGGGTTTCATAGTATTTCCCCTTCACCCAGACCGTCATGTGGCGGCCCTCGAGCTTCCACAGCTTGTACATGAACGGGAAGTAGTTGAAGCGGTCCGTGTGGTTCATCGCGAAGATGACCGGCTCGTTGGGGATCTTCTCCAGTCCGTCGAGCTCGATGTCGACGCCGGGGAGAAAGTTGTAGTTCGGACCCAGAAGCGCGTGGCCGAAGAAGAGTTGGCCGAGCGGCCGTTTCATCAGCCGGATGCGCTTGAGTCGCGGGAGATCGAGCATCGAGCGCATACGATGTGCGCAAGAGACAGGAGCTTGTCAATTCCGAAGCTGCGGTGGCCCTGCAATGCGTTCCGGCTGACTTTTCCATGAGGGGTGCTACAAAAAGCAAAGCGCTGCGGGTATCAAGAAAGATGCCTTCCAAACTGGCGAGGCGGTCCAAGAGGACCTACGTTGCGGCGAAGGGAAAAAGGAGACCGAGTGGCGAGACGCGGCCCAAGAGGCAGGAGAAGGAAGTTCGAGCGCAATTTCGAGCAGGACGACAAGCGCGATGATCACATCAAGCTAAATGGCGTGGTGAGTCAGGTCTACGCGGGTGGCCAGTTCGAGGTGACGACCGAGGCGGGCGCCGCGGTGCGTGCGCAGCTTTGCGGGCGGATGCGAAAATTCAGGATCCGCGTCATCCTCGGCGACCGCGTGACGGTAGCCCTGTCTCCGTACGACCTCACACACGGCATGATCGTGTTTCGCGACAAGTAGCTCTCACTGTGTACGAAGGAGCGTTTCGCGTCCTCAGAGCACTCGGCGATGGTCGCTCGCTCTTGCGGGACGAGGTCGTCCAAGCCGCGGGCGAGGCGTCGTCGGTCGTGCGCGAAGTCATGGAGCGCTATCCGCGGTGGTTCGAAGACGATGAACGCCGTGTCCGTTGCTCGGAGCGCGGGCTGGCAGCGTTAGCGCGCGAGCTGGTGGCCCGGGGTACGGACGAGGACGGCGCCGAGTCTTGGCGTGCTGCATACGAAGCGATGGCCGCCGAGCGCGGCACGCCCAAGCGCGCGCTCGATCAGGTCTACGTCACGACCAACACGGCTGTACGTCGCGCAGAGCTCTTGCTGGAAGCTGGTGAGCATCAACGTGGGATCGTGTTCTTGGGTGACGACGACTTGACTAGCGCCGCAGTGCAACTCGCGGGCGCAGGCCGTAAGGTGACCGCGCTCGACAACGACGAAGAGATTCTGCGAATCTTGGCCCGCCATGCGGAGAAGCACGGTTGGGAGCACGACACGGTGCTCCACGACTTGCGGCAACCGATTCCCAAGCGCATGTGTGGTCGATACGGTGCGGTGTTTACCGATCCACCGTACGCGCTCGAGGGTTTTCGGCTGTTCGTCAGCAGAGCGACGGAAATGCTCAAGCCCGATGGGAGGCTCTATGTCTGCTTCGGCCAAAGTCGGCGGGCCAGTGAGCGAGGCCTACAGAAACAGCGCGTCCTCTGTGAGGCGGGCTTCCTCATCGAAGTGGTCTTCGAAGATTTCAATCACTATCACGGCGCCGAAGCGATCGGCTCCCGCAGCGCGCTTTGGCGATGTCGGGTCACGGCCGAGACGCGGCCGCTGGTCCGGGGTGAGGTCGAGGGCCCGCTCTACACGAGCCGCCCACCCAACACCTAGGGTTGGGCTGCGACGATTTCGTCGCACCAGGCGATGAAGTCGTCGGTCACTTCTTGGCGATTGATGTCGTTGAGCATTTCGTGCCGCCCGCCGGGGTAGAGCTTGAGACGAACGTCGAAAATCGCCGCGCGCTTGTAGGTGTCGTAGAGGCGCTTCATGCCCTTGCCGTAGTCGCCGACCGGGTCTTGGTCGCCCGCGAAGAGATAGAGCGGCATACTTTTGGGAACCTTGGCTACGTTGCTTGGGTTGGCGATGCGGTCCAGCGCGCTGAGCATGTCGATCCACACTTGCGTCGATACGGCGAAGCCACAGAGAGGGTCTGCGACGTACTTGTCGACTTCTTCGGGGTCGCGCGAAAGCCATTCGAATTCGGTGCGCGCCGGTGAGAATGGTTTGTTGTATTCGCCAAATGTGAGCTTCTGCATGACGGGGCTGGGACTCCGTTTTCCGACGCGCGCTCGTTCGATCCGCGCGATGACCTTACCGAGCATGGCGATGGCGGGAGGCTTGCCGTTCGAACCGGACAACGCTGCCGCCACCATGTCGTCCGGGTGCTCGAAGAGCAGCTGCTGCTGTACGAACGAACCCATCGAGTGGCCGAGCACGATGATCGGAAGCCCCGGGTGACGCTTGGCGATCTCGCGGTTGACACCGTGCGCATCTTCGACGACACGATTCCAACCGTCGTTGTCAGCCATGTGGCCGGGCGGGGCCCCCTCGGGAACGCTCTGGCCATGTCCCCGATGGTCGTGTGCGTACGTGGTGTAGCCGGCAGTGGAGAGCGCCTGCGCAAGACGCGCGTACCGGGACCCATGCTCCGCCATTCCATGAAGTACGTGAACGATTGCCTTGGGCTTCTCGACCGCCCAGCCGTTCACATGAAGGTTCACCCCGTCAATCGTTGCAAACGTAAAATCCGCCGGCTTCATACCGACGGCAGCATACTAGATTTCACTCCAGCCGATAGTGTGGGGGTGGTGGGGCGTAAAGAATTATCGCCGAGGGCGTCCGGCAAGCAAGGGGACGGTCCGCTTTAGTCGATTTCCAGGAAGCGGGCCCAAAGGTTTAGGCCCTTGTCGCAGTAGTTTTGGAGGACGTTGACCATCGATGAGCGCTGGTCCTCGTCGACCAGCGGCCCGGGCAGCAGCGGATCCAGCACCACGTGGCGGATGCCTTCTCTCCCTAGGAGAAACGACTCGCGGACGGAGTCGCTGAGCGATAGCTCCCGCAGACGGCGCATGCTGGCCGTCAGGTCGCCGTGGAGCCGTGCATAGGTTTGCTCCAAGCCAGGGCTGTCCCACAGCGTGCGTGCGCGGCGTTCCTGGTCGGCGCTCAACTCTTCCATACGAAACACCGGCGCGTTGGGGTCGAGGCCGAGCGCGACGAGCTCGTCACGAATGCCTTCGATGCCAGGGGTCAGATTGTTTGGCCTCAGGAAGAGGCCCGGTTTCAGCTCTTCGAAGCCGAGGAAGCGAAGTGCGCGCGACCGGCGGCGTAGGGAAGGGCGATCGGTGCGCGATAGGTCGGCCGTGAAAACCGCCGCCCACGATCCGTCCCAGTTGCCGACCCGAGAGGAGACGGTCCGCCAGCCGTGGATCTTGTCGTTGACCGCTTGGGCGCTCGGGCCGAGGCGATACTCACCGCGTCCGGGTGATTCGAGCAGCCCTTCTGCGCGTAAGCGCACGATGGCGACTCGCACGCTGTTCTCAGCGATGTCGAAGACCGATGCTGCCTGCACGAGCGAGCTCACCGGCAGCACACCTTTGTAAATCGACTCGCTGGCGGAAAGGACCTCGAGCACGACTGCTTTGGCGCTGACGTTCATGGGTGTAATATTACAGAAAAACAGGCTATGCTCTATTCGATGTAATAGAACGTGTTTCACTTTCTGTCTAGTGCATGGTTTGGTGGGGCGCCAGCCGGTGCTGACAGCAGGCGCTTCCGAGGCTAAGACTGGCCGCGATGGTGCGGCTCAGCGTCAACGTGAACAAAGTCGCTACGCTCAGAAATTCCCGGGGCGGGGCGGTGCCGAGCGTGGTCGAGGCGGTGCAGGTGTGCGTCGACGCGGGGGCTCCGGGGATCACGGTGCATCCTCGTGCAGACGAGCGGCACATTCGGCCTCAGGACGTCTACGATATCGCCACGGCGCTCGGGCCGGCGCGCGACCACGTCGAATATAATATCGAGGGAGACCCGCGCGCGGACCTGATCGAGATGGTCGAGAAGGTGCGCCCCGACCAATGCACGCTCGTGCCCGTTCGGCCTGGTGAGCTGACGAGCGAGGCCGGCTGGGCGGCTGATACGCCCAAGGCCGCGTTGGAGGAGATCATTGATCGTTTTCATGGGTACGGTGTGCGCGTGAGCGTGTTCGTCGATCCCGATCCGGCGCCGATCGACTGGGCCGCGGAGCTCGGTGCGGACCGTGTCGAGCTCTACACCGAGCCGTACGCCCGCGCGTTTGAACGGGGCGGCGACCGGTTGACCACCAGCCTCGAGCGTTATCGCGCTGCGGCTGAGCGTGCTGCTGGCAATGGGCTCGGCGTGAACGCAGGGCACGACCTCGACCTCGCGAATCTGCCGACATTCCTGGCCTTGCCGCACATCGACGAGGTCTCGATTGGGCACGCCTTGATGGCGCGTGCCATGTTTGTCGGGCTAGGGTCCGCCGTTGCGGAATACCTGCAAATTACGGCACCACGTTGACAGCGGAGCCGAGTTCCCTAGAGTGCGGCCGTTATGGCCAATAGGGCGCACGACAACCCGTTGACCGCCGTCCTGAGTGGGTTGCTCGATCAACGAAGCAAAGAGCCGAAGGTCGCGTCCGTGCCCAGCGAAGTGCGACTCGACGGACGAACGTGTTTGGTGACAGGTGCCAACAGCGGCCTCGGCAAGGCCATCGCAATTCGGCTTGCGAAGCGCGGCGCTCACGTGATCATGGCCTGCCGAAGCGGGATCCCAGAAGCGGGACGAGACGTTCGCGCCGAGAGCGGCAGCAACGAAGTCGAGATGATCGAGGTCGACCTGAGCGACTTCGATTCGATGACGGCCTTCTGCGACGAGCTGCGTGATCGAAAGGTTACGCTCGACGTCGCCGTGTTCAACGCAGGTGTCGTTCCGGTTACCTCACGCAAGAGTAAGCACGGCCTCGAGCTGATGTTCGCGGTAAATTTTTTGGCGAAATTCGTTCTGCTCAATCGCTTGCTCCACGACGGGGTCATCCCCAACGCCGTCTACGGCAACAACTCGCGCGCCGAGGATCCTCCACGGGTGATCATCGTCTCATCCGAGACCCATCGGAGCGCGATCCCGATCGACTTCGACAGGTTTGGCGAGCCGGTCGAGTACGGCATGGCGGACGGGGTGAAGTACTACGGCCTCAGCAAGTTGCACCTGACGACCTACTTCCAGGAGCTGTCGAGGCGCCTCAATCCCGGCGGCAATGGTGAACGTCCGGACGTCTGCGTGCACGCCCTTTGTCCAGGCGCGGTCAACTCGAACATGGCGCGCGAGGCGCCCACATGGCTCAAGCCAATCCTGAAGCCAGTGATGGCCTTGTTCTTCCAGAGCCCCGAGAAGGCCTCGATCCCCGTCGACTATCTCGTCGCCTCTCCCGAGATGGGCGCCAAGACCGGTGAATACATGCACATGCTGCGGAGCAAAGAATCATCGGAGCCCTCCGTGGACCCGGACAAAGGCGAGCTACTGTGGAGCAAGACGGAAGAGCTCCTGCGCAAGCACGACATGATGTAGGAAAACCGAATGACTGACGAACTGAGCCGGGAAGAGCAAGAGATCCTCGATGGTACGGTGTGGAACCGCTTCTGCGACACGCTCAAAATGGCCGGGAACGTGGTGCTCGGACCGAACACACCGAGCGATCCGATGAACCGTATGGAAGGTTTCCGGTACCTGAGCCGAATCACGCGTGCGGCGTTGCAAACTTTCGTCGAGCACAACGACCCGCTGGCGCCCGTGCTGCAGCGGGTGGTGCACGAGACGGCGAAGATGGGCGCTGACCACCCAGACAACTACTACCAAAACGCGGCGATCAGCGGCGAACATGAGTACCGTATTCGCGGCAACCGAGGGTCCGTCCACTACCTGGGGTTCTTCACGCAGATGGGCAACTACGGGCAGGGTCGCGGAATGCCGCCGACGGGGTACCTCGAAGCGTCGTCATTGGAGATCGAGCCCGACGGCACCTTCGAGATCATTCTCAGCACACAAGAGAAGCCCGGGAACTGGCTCCCGATGGAAAAAGAGACGGGCACCCTCATCGTTCGCCAGACATTCCTAGATCGTGAGAACGAAACGATTGCCGACCTTCACATCGAGCGCATCGGCGGGGATGGGCAGCCGTCGCCCTTCGACCCGGTGAAGTGCGCGGAAGGCCTGACGACATCCGCGGGGCTCGTTGCCGGTGCAGCGATCATGTTCGCGAGCTGGGCGGAGAATTTCAAGAAGAGCGTCAACGAGCTTCCGCGTATGCCGCAGGAGGTGTCCAACCAAGCGGGTGGCGTGCCCGACATCGCCTACTACCATAGCTACTGGAAGCTGGCCCCGGACGAAGCGCTGGTGATCGAGGCGACGCCCCCAGAGTGCGAGCACTGGAACTTTCAGCTCAACAACTACTGGATGGAATCGCTCGACTACCGCTACTACCCGATCCACGTGAACAAGCATACCGCGACGTATCGGCCTGACGGCTCCGTACGAGTGGTGGTGGCCGCGCAGGACAAAGGCTTCGACAATTGGATCGACACCGTCGGCCATGAAGAGGGCACGATGTGCTGGCGGTGGGTGCGCGCGAACGAGCATCCCGAGCCGCAGACCCGAGTGGCAAAGCTGTCTGAGCTCTGAGCCCTCCGATGTCTTCCGGCGAGATCACGAGCACCTTCGATCGGCCGTACCGGCCAGCAGCGATTGCGTTCGCGAATCGAGCAGGGCGGCTTCTTTCAGCGGTAGGCATAGGCGGTAAGCCGCTCACGGTTGATGGCGTGCTCTCGGATGCGCGGCGCAAGGCGGGGCTGAGTGACTTCGGGGACGAGCGGTTCCTAGAGCCTCTGGAGGTGTTGGCCGACTCGATCAATCGAGAGGCTCGGCTCAATCCAGTGGGCCACATGATCATCCGTGGCCGGATCGTCGGCGTGTTGGCGAATAAGCTGGTGGCGCAAGACACGATCAAGCGGCATCCGGAGATCCTCGACATTTCCGTCGAAGAGCCGATCGTCGTGGCGGGCTTGGCGCGCACTGGAACGACGTTGTTGCATCGCTTGATTGCGCAGGACCCTGCGATTCGTTCGCTTGCCTCGTGGGAGGCGATCAACCCCGCCCCACCGCGACGAAAACCCTGGCAGAAGAAGGACCCACGATTTGCGCAGGCCGCAGCCGCCGCCAAGGGGCTCAAGTACATGTCGCCTGGCTTCTTCGCAATACATCCGGCCGAGGCGGATGCGCCCGAGGAAGAGGTGATTCTCCTCGAGCAGGCGTTCCTGACCACCACGCCTGATGCGATGATGAACGTGCCGACGTACTCCCAGTGGCTGGAGAAGCAGGATCGCGTGCCGGCCTACCAGGCGTTGAGGCGCATGATGCAGTACCTGCAGTGGCAGCGGCCGGGCATCGGCAAGGACGTGCGCTGGGTGCTCAAGACGCCGCACCATCAGGAGTACTTCGATCCGCTCCTCGAGGTGTTTCCGAAGGCGACGATTGTTCACACCCATCGCGATCCGCTCAAAACTAGCCCCTCGTTCTTCAGCATGATCACCCATCTGCAGATGATCTTCAGCGATGATGTCGACCCGAAGCGAGTAGCGAGGCACTGGCTTGCCAAGATCGAAAACATGGCGCGCAGAACGTTGGCCACTCGAGAACGGGTGAACGACGAAGGCTTCATCGACGTTTCGTACTATGACTTGATCAAGGACCCGATTCCTCAGGTCGCACGGATCTACGAAGCGGCTAAGGCCGATCTGACGCCAGCAGCCAGGGTTGCGATGGAGGCATCCCGCAAGCTCAACCAGCAGCACAAATACGGCCGTCACAAATACTCCCTCGCGGACTTCGGCATGACCAACGACGACGTCGAGTCCCGCATCGCCCCCTACCGCACCCGCTTCAACGTCCCCTACGAATAAAAGGGGTCTGCCTCTTTTTCAAACGGTTAGTATGCGGCGCGATGATGGGTGACGTGGGCATGGTTCCGTTTTGGCAGCGTCTCGTGTCGTTGTTTGGGCTGTTCGCGATGGTTGGCATCGCGTGGCTGCTCTCCCATCGTCGCGATCGTGTGCCCTGGCGAGTCATTGGATGGGGCATCGGCTTGCAGGTGTCATTTGGCATCCTCGTCATGAAGACGGACATCGGACTCCGCCTGTTCTCGGTCTTGAACGACTTGGTCATCGCCTTGTTGGGATTCACCGCACAAGGCACCGAGTTCCTTTTCGGCGACTTCGCGTCCGAGAAATTCACGATCGCGATCAACGTGCTCCCGACGATCATCTTCTTCTCATCCTTGATGACCATCCTCTACTACCTCGGCATCATGCAGCGCTTGGTGGGCGTGTTTGCCTGGGTCATGCGCCGCACGATGCGAACCTCAGGATCCGAGACACTTTGCGCGGCAGCGAACTCGTTCGTCGGCCAGACCGAAGCACCGCTCATGATCGCACCGTTCATCCGCACGATGACGATGTCGGAGCTGATGGCGGTGATGACTTGTGGGTTCGCGACCGTCGCGGGCGGCGTCCTCGCCGCCTACGTCGGCCTTCTCAAAGACGTCTTTCCGGACATTGCCGGGCATCTCATTGCAGCAAGTGTGATGAGCGCCCCCGCCGCGCTCGTGATCGCCAAGGTCATGTGGCCGGAGACGGAGACGCCCGGGACCGCCGGTGAGGCGACGCCCGAGGTGGAGAATCCGGACGCGAACATCATCGATGCCGCCGCGCGAGGGGCGTACGAGGGAATGAAGCTCGCCCTGAACGTCGGGGCCATGTTGCTAGCCTTCATCGCGCTGATCGCACTCACGAATGCGCTCATGGGTCTGCCGTTCCAGCTCTACAACGATTGGATGGGATTGGAGGGGGCTGCAGCGGTGGAGCCGTTCACGCTGCAGCAGATCCTCGGTTGGATCTTTTGGCCGTTCGCGTTCTTGATCGGGGTGCCCGCTGCCGAGTGCGCCACTGTGGGAACGTTGCTCGGCGAGAAGCTCGTCCTCACGGAGTTCATCGCGTACCTGCACCTCTACGAGTCACTTTCGCAAGGTGTCGCACAGCTATCGCCGCGCACGGTCGTGATCGCGAGCTACGCGCTGTGCGGCTTTGCGAACTTCGGATCGATCGGGATTCAACTGGGCGGGATCGGCGGGATCGCACCCGAGCGACGGCATGATCTCGCCCGGCTGGGGTTGCGGGCCATGTTCGGAGGGATGCTGGCGTCGTTGATGACGGCCGCGGTGGCGGGGATGCTGAT
>CAZHPJ010000026.1:0-13176 GCA_964534585.1 uncultured Sandaracinaceae bacterium
AGGCTCGAAACACATGGCGAGCGTTTCCCAGCCATGGGCGTCGGCGGTCCGTTTGGACGCGTCGATCAGCGCCCTGTGACCCAGGTGAACGCCATCGTGGTTGCCTGGGGTGACGACGGAAGGGGATCGGCGCATCAGCTCATAGGGCTCGGGAGCGGTGAACGCGCTCCTCCTTCACTCACCTACAGCGCCCTAGGGGACACTTCAACTCGAATGGGTCCGATAGACACGTTGGTGACGAAGGGCATTTGGTGCTGTATGGTTGAAAACATGGGGAAATTGAAGGGGCAGTCGAGCTCGGTTGAGCAGGCTCCGTTCGAGGAGGTGATCGAACGCCTCCAAACAGTCGTCGAGCAATTGGAAGAGGGAGATTTGCCTCTCGAGGAGTCTCTGGCGATGTTTGAAGAGGGAGTCCGCCTATCGAGGGCCGGAGCGAAACGACTGGATGCAGCCGAGCGTAGAGTAGAGGAGCTTCTAGTAGCCGGAGACGAGCTGCAAACGAGTCCTCTCGAGGAAAGCGAAACGGGGGAGTAATGAGCCAAGTCCTCACGGTACCGACACACTTCAACGATATAGGAGAGCTCTCCGAGGGCTTTCTCGATCGGGTCGAACAAGACACGTTGATTCTCTACGGGCCCGTCGCCTATGAAGGCGGTTCCGAGATCGAATTCGTGGTGCTTCTCGCCGACGGCTCGCCCGCTCTTGAAGGCACGGGACGCGTACGCGCTGCTGTCGATGGTGGCGCAGACCGTGTGCCGGAGACTCGCTACGATGTCGTCGTCGAAGCGCTGCGACTCGACGGCCGTTACGAGGTCGTGTTCGAGCGACTCGTCCTCGCGCGCCAAGCGGTTTCCGAGCAATCAGAGGCCGAAGAAGACGAACCTCCCACCAACAAAATGGACGCCGCACCTGGCGACGACGAGCCCGTCGTCGAAGAGGCCGATCTCGCGGCCGACGAGGACGCGCCCGAGACGGTGCCGCCCGACGCTGAGGCCATCATGGCCGAGCCAGAGTCAGTGGCAGTGTCAGAGCCAGCGTCAGAGGCAGAGCCAGTGTCAGTGTCAGTGTCAGTGTCAGAGCCGGCGGAATACGACGAGGTCGTGGTTGGGGCGACCGGGAGCGAAGCGCCCGACGACGACGACGAGGAACCGGTCATCGCAGACGAAGACGGCGGGTTCGACTCCGAGTACGCTTTCGAGCACGGCATCGCTGCCGAGCCGCAGGTTGGGTTGCCGGTTCCCATCCCTTCGATGGCGGCGCCCCCTGAAGCGCCACCAGCTCCGCCTACGCTCCGACTCGCCGAGCCTCCGGAGGGTCTCACGCGGCCTTCCCTAGCGCAGGCCGAGGAGTCGCTGTTCACCGCGGATGGCGAGGTCAGCGATGTCCATACGACGGGCCTTTTCGCCTACGAAGACGCGCTGCCGATTCCGTCCCGGCCGCCGCTGCCGGACCCCAATGGTCCTCAATGCGCGGGCGGCGTTGAAGCAGCGGACGGTGACGACGTCGAAGAGTCGGAGCCGCCGGAAGCCATTGACGACGAATACGAAGAAGTCCGCCTCAGCGATTTTGCTGAGGCAGCCGAAGAGGGGTGACACCTGATGAATCGCGTCATCGCCATCCTCATTTGTGCGCTCAGCCTCATGGTGACGACGCAGGTCAGGGCCGACGCTGTCGTCCATGTCAAGGTTCGTAGCGCCGACAACAAGCCGGTCGACGGTCGTGTCGAGCTCAGTGGCGAAGGCGGCACGTTCACCTGTACAACCAGTCAGGGGAGCTGCACCCTGCGTGCGGTTCCTGGCGGCCGATACATCGCCGTATTCAAGCCGAACAGCGGCAGCGCTACTGCGCCCAAGAAGGTGATGATCCCGCCGGACGGCAAAGCGGATCTCCACATAGCCGCCAAATAGCACTGCAAGTTGGCGCGGGGCACCCCCGAAATGTCATCATCTTGGGTGGGGAACGAGCGAGGGAATGCGCAGGAGCTGGATACTATCCTGTCTGGGGGGCGTCGTCGCATTGGCGTGCGTCGCACAGGTGCAGGCACAGGCCGACCCCGCGGCCGACACGAGCGCACGCGACGCCCGGCTCATCGAGGTCCAGAATAGCTTTAGCGGCGCGACGGGCGGGGTTCGCATCATCGATGCGTCCTCTGGTCCTAAGGGTACATTCCGGCTTGCGCTCAACACCGAGTTCTTCATCGCCAACGACTTCTTCGTTCCAACCGACCAGGCTCACCACTTCGCTGGCAACCTCTCACTGAGCATCACGCCGACGGAGTACTTGGAGGTCTTCGCGGCTGCGGAGGTGACGTCGGCATGGGATGACTCCAACGATCCGATGTTGATCCAGCGCGTGGCCGACATGCTCCTGGGCGTCAAGGGCTTCTACCACGCCAAGTCCTGGGTCACGGTTGGCGGTGATGCGAGCGTCGCGTTTCCTGGTGGAGTGGGTGACGGCAAAGCAACCTTCCGCGCCACGAGCTTCGGTTTTCGCGGCAACGTGACGTTGGATTTTCGCGACTACGAGCGTCGCAAGCTCCCGCTGATCGCGCGCTTCAACACGCAGTACTGGTTTGACAACTCGGCAAAGCTCACCGAGGGGATCGAAGACCGCAGGTACGACGCGCTCGGAGGTATCGTGCCCCGCCCCCTAGAGATCCGGCACCTGCTGACCGCTTTTGAGCGGTTTGCATTCGGCGTCAATCGCAGGGACTACATTCGCCTCGCGGCCGGTCTCGAAGCCCCGCTCGAGGCGGGCAAGGTAGGCCTTCACCCGATGCTCGAGTGGCAGTGGGACATTCCGATCGATCGGCAGGGCTTCCAGTGTGTTGGAACGACCCATCCGAACGACGACAGCTGCTTGGCGAACGAAAAGCTCAAGGCCTTTCCCATGGTGCTCACGTTTGGCCTGCGCATTCTCGCGCCGCCCAAAGGGCTAGCGTTCACCGTGGCAGCTGACGTCGGGCTCACCGGAACCCGAAACTTCGTCCGGGAGCTTGCGCCGACCGCCCCGTACAACGTCATCATCGGCATCGCCTACGCATTCGATCCGCGTTCCGTGGCGCCAACTGGACAGGAGCCTGTAGCGGCCGCCGCATCGAGCGGCACGGTGCGCGGCCACGTCTTCGAGCAGGGTAGCGAGACACCGATTTCTGAGGCGGTCGTTGCCGTAGTCGGCGAGAGCATATCCCCACAGGTCACCGATTCTGCCGGACGATTCGTCACCTACGGCCTTCCGGAGGGTGAGGTTGTGCTCGAGGTGTCGCACCCGGACTACGTGAGCGCGCAGTGCAGCGCGCCCGTGCCGTCAGACACAGACTGCGAGCTCGAGCCTGCCAGCCTCGATGGGAAGCTCCGGATCCTCGCGGTCGACCGCAGGGGTAATCCAGTTTCCAAGATCGCGATCACCGTTCGGGGTCCCTCGGAACATCATCTGATTTCGGATGAAATCGGCGCTGCCATGGTCGAGGCGCTCGCGCCCGGGGCGTACACGGCTCACGTCGACGACCCAGCCTACCTGATCGCGGTGGCCGATCTCGACATCGCTGAACGACATGAAACGACCGTGCAGCTCCGCGTCTTGCCCAAGCCCTCTCGACCCGGCGTCGTGGTCAGGCAGAAGCAGATCGCCCTGCGGCGGCAGATCAGCTTCGCTACCGGGAGCGAGGAGATCCTGCCGAATAGCGAGCCGATCCTGTTCGAGGTCGCCGACGCGCTTCTTCGAAACCCCGACCTCGAGCTCGTGGAGATTCAGGGGCATACCGACAACCGTGGCGACCACGCGCTCAACATGCGGTTGTCACAGCAGCGCGCGGAATCCGTTCAGCAATGGTTGATTCAGCACGGCGTGGAGCCCACGCGGTTGATGGCGAAGGGTTACGGGCCCACGCGTCCGATCGTGCCGAACATCACGCAGCGAAACCGCGCTCGCAACCGACGCGTTCAGTTCAGGATCGTGCGTCGCGTCGACCTGAGTATCGCCGCAGCGCAGTAAGTCCAACCACCATCGCTAGGAGTACCAGCCAGGGGGCGTCGGCAGGGGTTCGCCCCGTGCTGCAGCTGCACCCTCCGTTGCTCGGCGTGGAAGCGGGCACGTCGCAGGCGATCGGGTCGCCTGCCCCGTTCGTTTCACAGTTGAGCTCGAGCCCGCCCATCGGTGCGGCGTTGCATGACTGATCGAGGTTTCCGGGCGGGTAGATGGCGCACACCGCAGCGATGTCGTCCTGTGCAAGGGTGCGTTTTTCCACCGATTCGCGCTCGGCCTCTGCGAACATGGTGGCTGTTGCGACCTCGGAGTGGCCGATGCCGATGAAATGACCGGCTTCATGAGTAATGATGCTCCGCAGGTCTGCTGCGCCAGGGGCACCGGGGGTACCGGTTGGGCAACCGGTGTCGGGGCAGTCCGCGTAGGGGCCGCCGGCGTTGAAGCGTGTGGTGAGCCGGTCGTTGATCATCATGTCGGCGTCTAGGATCTCGCCGGTCGTCGTGTTGTGCCAAACGATCGTCACCGCCAGTGCAAATGAGTCATAACCGGGCTCGTCTTCGCCGTCGCACGGGTCCTTCCATGGGTCGAGGAAGGCGATGGTGTTTACGTTACCGGTGGTGTTGAACTCTGGCCGCTTACAGGTCGATGGCTGCAGTGGTTGGAAGATCAGATTCGGGGGAGCGCCATTGCAGTCGACGTTTTGCCAAGCCGCGAAGGACTGGTCGACTAGGAATTCGACCTCGGCGAGGTCGGGTGTCCCGTCGGTGTTTTCGAACCACTGGGAGCCGCGCGAGTCGACCGCATAGGACAGGCACGGGTTGTTCCAGACCAAGGGCTCGCCCTTTTCGATGCAGGGCGCGCCACCGACCTGTGCCCTGCCTTCTGTCGTCATGCGGCAATAGGCCGAGGCGTGGTCCGCCGTGAGGCAAGCGCAGAGCGCGAGCCCGAGAGCAACTGCGTGAAGGTTACGATCACTCATCGATGCCACCCGCATTGCGTTCGACGATGTCTCGAAGCTTCGAAAGCAGCACGTCGAGGCGTTCCTTTTGTGGCAGTGCGCCGAGGCTGCGCTCCAAGCGGCCTTTCGCGTTGCGGCGCATGAGCATCAAACCTTCGTGGCTCTGCATGACGGTTTCGACGCCTTCCTCCATGCGCACCCGCATCACGCCCTGTCCCATGCCGACGGGCCGGAACGCGGTGTACGGGCCGCCGTCGCGGATGAACACGAGCACGCGCTCGCCGACGGTGAAGGACGGCTCGCCCTCGACACGCATCGCAATGTCACCCAAATGACCGCCCATCGTCTCGACGATGACTTCCTGCTCGTCAGGCGCACGGCCTCGAATTTCACGCTCGACCGCGATGCGGTGCCAGGTCCCGAGCAGACCGTCGGCGCGCTGGAAGGACTCCGAGAACAGTACTCGGCCGAGGACGATTCGGTCGGCGTGGGCGACCAGCTCCTGCAGCTCGAGCCCTTGGACGATTGAGCCGTTGGCGGGGCTCGCCGGGAGACTTATCAGGAGGACAGCTGCCAGGGAGAGGCCCCCCAGAACGGGTAGCAACTTGAATCTAAGCATTTCCCAACCCTGCGGGCGTGGGCGCGATCCGTCAAGCGATCTTCCCCACACGATCTGGATTGACAATTTCCCCCTAAATTTCGTACACCTTGCTCCATGCATCAAGATCCGTTGTTTCGCCATTTACGATTGGCGCTCGGAGTGCTTTGCATCGTGGCGCTTGGCGGCTGCGACATTGCGAAGTTCACCGCCGACTCGACCGCAGGAGTGTTCGAGCGCGCGGCCCCCGCGTTCGAGTCGTACTGGGACTACGATCTTGCCGGCGAAGCGATGCCTGCGACGATCGTGCAGCTCGAAGGGATTCTGCGGGTCGTTCCGGACAACGACGCCATCCTGTCCCAGTTGTCCCAGGCTTACATCGCTTACGCCTACGGTTGGATCGAGGCGGACGTCGAAGCGCTCGAGTTCGAGAGCGACTACGACGAAGCGGAAGCGCAGCGTCGGCGCACGCGTACGATGTACCTGCGGGCACTGGACCTGACGCGCCATCGGATTCGGCTGCAGGCAGCGGAGGTTGATGAAGCCGTCAAGGGTTCCGTCGAGGACCTCGAGGCATGGCTCAGTGCAGTGTTCGTCGACAAGACGAAGGCCGAGTTGCTGCTCTGGCATGGATACGCCTGGGGCTCGTACATCAACGCCTCCAAGGACGACATGGCGGCAGTTGCAGACCTCGAGTATGCCAAGGCATTCGTGGCGCGGTCGATCGAGCTGGACCCGAGCTACTACAACGCCGCAGGTTATACGTTCATGGGTGTCGCCATCGCGTCGGAGATGGCCGGCAACATGGACGAGTCGAAGGTGTATTTCGAGAAAGCAATGGCTCTGACCGAACGGCGAGCCTTGATGACTCAGGTCAACATGGCGCGCTACTACGCCGTGAAAACTGGTGACCGCGAGCTTTTCGACAAGCTCCTCGCCGAGGTGATGGACGCTCAAGATCCACTGCCCGAGGCTCGACTTGCCAACCGGATGGCTCGTGAGCGGGCGGCTCTGTACATCGAGAACGTGGACCAACTTTTCTAGTGAGATCCGTCACTAGCGAAGGCAGGCTGCGAAGTCCCAAGAGTCTGCTCGACGCGGCCGTTGCCGCAGCAGGGAAGCAAGAGTGAAGTATATTCGGAGTATAGACAGACAGCTTGCGCGGGGCGAAGCGGCCATCGCCGCGACGGTCCTCTTGCTCATGATCGGAGTCGCGGCCACGCAGGCGGCGCTCCGCAACCTCACCAATCTCGACTTCGACTGGGCCAACCTCGTCCTCGAGCACATGGAGTGGGCGGACTCGTTCCTGCAGAAGGGCACGCTCTGGCTTGCGTTCTTTGGCGCGTCCCTTTCCACGTTCGACGAGAAGCACATCGCGATCGACGTGCTCCCCCGGCTCGCGCCGCCCCGGGGCAAACAGCTCCTGCGTGCCATCGTCACCATCTTTGCAGGGGTGACTTGTTTTTACCTCGGCCGCGTCTTCTGGCTGTCGGTCCTCAACAACGCGCTAGAGATTCCGCTCGAGTACTCCGTGCTCGGTCCCACCGACGACATGATTCACATCTGCGAAGCGCCCCTTCGGCTGTTGGCCGACACCGGGCTTTCGCGTCCGGACGTATTCTGCGCGCTACGGAGCGGGCTCGAGGTGTTCGGCATCTCAATGTCGACACCAGACGTTGTCATGCAGCTCATCGTGCCGACGCTGTTCATATTCATGTCCATGCGCTTCTTCAGTCGCGCCGCGGCGGCCAGCGTGGCGTTCATCACGAAGAGCTACCCCGAGACTTCGGAAGGGGAGGGCTGAGCGATGGACGGCTTTTGGATCGCGCTCCTCGCTCTGCTCGCCGTTCTTGGCGCGCCCCTCTTCGCGATATTCGGCGCCGCGTCGATGCTGCTTTTCGGTGCGTTGCCCGACACGAGCATCACCGGCGTTGCCAACGACGTTTTCAGTGAAAAGTTCGCCGATTCGCCGCTCCTGGTGACCATTCCCTTGTTCACGTTCGCCGGCTACCTGATGGCGGAGAGCGGAACGCCGCAGCGCCTGGTTAGGGTATCTCGCGCCTGGCTGGGGTGGATGCCGGGCGGCCTGGCGATGGTTTGCCTGGTCGCGTCGGCCTTCTTCACGACCTTCACCGGGGGCAGCGGCATCACCATCGTGGCCATTGGCGGTCTTCTCTATCCGGCCCTCGTTTCGGACAAGTACGACGAGAACTTCTCGCTGGGCTTGGTCACCACGGGCGGCTCGCTCGGTCTTCTGTTCCCGCCGAGCGTGCCGATGATCATCTATGGCGTCGTCGCCGGCATCATGATCGAAAAGCTGTTCCTGGCGGCCCTGATTCCGGGCATCATCAGCGTTGCCGCACTGGCCATCTACAGCTCGATCATCGGCATCAAGCAAAAGATGCCCCGGACCTCCTTCGTGCGTGCGGAAGCGTTCCAGGCCTTCTGGGAGGCCAAGTGGGAGGCGCTGCTGCCTGTCGCGCTGCTCGGCGGGATGTACAGCGGCTTGCTTCGCATCCACGAGGCTGCAGCGTTCACCGCCATCTACACCCTGGTCATCGAGGTGTGGATCTACCGCGACGTCAGGTTCCGCACCGATCTCCCCCGCATCATTCGCGAGTCGATGACACTGGTGGGCGCGATTCTCGTGATTCTGTCAACCGCGATCGGTTTCACCGCGTTCCTCATTCAGGCGCGCGTGCCGATGATGATTCTCGAGTCGATGGAAGGCCTCATCAACTCTCAGGTCATGTTCCTGGTCGCGTTGAACTTCTTCCTCATCGGTGTCGGCATGCTGATGGACATCTTCTCGGCGATCGTCGTCGTGGTGCCGCTCATCGTGCCCATTGCCCTCGGGTTCGGCGTGGACCCCTACCCTCTGGGCGTCGTCTTCCTGCTCAACCTCGAGATCGGCTACCTGACGCCGCCTGTCGGTCTCAACCTCTTCATCGCGAGCTTCCGCTTCAACAAGCCGATCACGCAGCTCTACAGGTCCGTCGTGCCTTTCATCGGCCTTCTGGGCCTTGCCCTGATCATCGTCACCTACATCCCCGCCCTTTCGACCTGGCTGCCGAACATGCTCGAAACCCAGGAGGTGAACCTCGATGATTACGGTGGCGACTTGGAGGACGACATCGGTTTGGACCTCGACGCCCTCGAAGGCGATGATGACACGCTCGACCTCGACGCCCTCGAAGGCGATGATGACACGCTCGACCTCGACGCCCTCGAAGGCGATGACGAGGAACTGGACATAGACGCCCTCGAAGGCGAGAACGAGGAACTGGACATCGATGCGCCCGAGGGCGACGGCGCGAAAGAGCCAAGTCCTTAGTTAGCCGGCGTTACGCGCGGACGAGGCTCGTGGAGGCCTCTTGCAACACGGCGAGGCGATACGCGATGTCACCGGTGATTTGGCCGGGGGCGCTCGCGACCGCGTTGACGCGCTTCAGGAGCCAACCTAAGCGGCGCTCCAAGTCTTCTCGGGAGAGCTCTAGCTTCTTCTGAGCCGGGGCTAGCTTCTTACGGCGCGGGTCGAGGTAGTGGGGGTGGCCGGCGGCGCGCCGCTCGCGCTCGTGCTTTGTTAGCAAGGTGGCGGAATGCACTTCGAGCAGTGGGGAGTCGCTGGAGACGATCGCGGGGAACGGTGTGGGGCTGTTGATGTCGACCACCCGGGTGAAATATTGGGCCCAGCAGTGGTCTTCGCCGCGGCTGGTGTCGCTGATGCCGACGATCTCCACGTCGGGGTCGCCTACGCGGGCGCAGAGCTCCCGGAGGCGTTGGATCTTTGCTTCGCCACTGTTGATGTGATCGAGCGTCGAATAATGAACGTGGTCGACGCCGAGAGCTTCGCCCGCGACTTCCACCGTCGGCTTGGGTGAGGCGCTGGTGAGCACGACCTCGATTTGCGGCCACCGGGTGCGAATCCATGCGAGGTCCTCGCGATCGATCACCTGATCGGGCTCGTGCCGACGCCAGATACGCTGTGCGAGCTCACGCAACACGTCTTCCGTTGAGGTTTGCAAGTGCCGGAGCAGGGTGAGCTGCGGGACACGTTGAGCCGCGCGAACGGGATCTGCGACGAAGTGCCGAAAGCCACGTCGTCGAAGCCAATCGAGGCGTGCGGCGGCTTTGCCCCATAGGCCGTAGTACACACCCGGGTACGCCCAGATCCTCAGGCTTCGAGCGAGATACCCTGCTGTCTTTCGGGGGTGGTCCAAGTCGAGCAGGAGCTTCCCGCTTTGTTGCCGGTCCTCGATCCGTTCGAAGTGTTCGCGTCCATAGCCCTGGTAGGCGCAAAGCTCCCAACCGAGGTCCTGGCCAAGATCGCGGCCGAGGTGAATCGTACGGTCGAGGTCGAGCACCAAGTACCGGGTTTCTGGTGTAAGAACGCGTGCGCACAGCTCGCGAAACGATGTCAGCTCGCCATGGTGAACTAGGCGGTCCACCAGGCGGTTCGGCAATCTCGTCGATGTCGGCTGCCTCGCCACACTACCAACTCTAGGGCGTCAGAAGCGGGTCGTTTGTAAAAGTTAGGTCAAAGTCGTGCGGCCGCGAGCCTTGGCCCGCGCTATTGGCTCCGTGCTGACGTCCTCTTCAACGCATTCGGTCGGTAGTTCGTGCTTCAACGGCGTCGGTCCCTTGGTCGCTTCGCTTGGCGGCTTCCGAGAGCATCTGATCGGCCTGCTTTCGGACTTCAGCGACCATCTGGTTCGCGCGCTTTTCGGCTTCAGCTATCGCCTGGTCTGCCCGTTTGTCGGTCTCGCTGCGTATGCGTTTTGCGCCCTCTCTTGCTGCGATCTCGGTGAAGGGATTGCCCTTGCCCTCTCGTTCGACCTGGTCGGCCCGTGCGTAGCCTTCCTTGCGGGCCCTTTCGGCAGCTCTTCGGGCCTGGGCGCGGACTTGGTTCGCGCGCTCTTCCGCTTCGGCGATGATCTGCTGTGTCTGCTCCTCAGCCTCTTTCAGTGCGCGCGCCTTCCGTTCTGCGAGCTCGGTCGACAAGGTATCCGCGATGGCGCCACGCAGTGCGTCCGTATCGACATCGACGGATACCCGCGGTGCTTTGATCGAGCCGGTGAGGTTCGCTCTTACTCCCACCGACTTCGCCTTCGAGAGGTCGATCCCAAGGGCCTCGACCTGCCGTTGGAGCTTGGCCGGCAGCGTGTCGATCGGGACCTCGCTAGTGACTCGATACTTCATCTCTTGGTCGAGCCCGTGGGTTCCACCGACTTCCATCGCTAGACCTTTCGCCTTGACCGCGAACGGCTGCACCCTCACCGCGCCATCCTCGATCTTGAACCGGGTTCTGAAGCTCTCGATATCGAGTGGCTTGCGGATCGCGGGTACCGCGTCATGCAGGACCCCGAGCGGCTTGAAATCGCTACTGAGCTTGCTTTGTAGGGTTGCCACCAGCCCGCCCGCATCGATCGAGTCGAGCCTGGGAGCAAGGTCGTCGCCCAGCGTTCCGCTTGCCTCGAGGTCGGTTGAGAACCGCCCGTCTAGAAAACGTGCGACCGGAGCGTAGGCGCGCATCGACGGCAATGCGTCGAAGGCCTCCGCGAAGCTCGCTCGGTCGACGACGTAGGCCATGTCGAACGTCGCGGGTCCCTTCGAGCGGGTTACGACGGTTCCGTCGAGCTTCATCGCCCCACCGAAGGCCCTTGCGCGAATGCCGCTCAGGATGAGCTTCCGGTTTCGAATCCTGCCGGTGCCTTTGAAGTCTTTGAGCACCAGCTCCCCGTAGCTGAGCTTCTTGACATCAAACTGCAACTTGGCGTCGAGGCCGTCTGGTAGGACGAAGGTGCTGGGTGGTTCGTCGGCCGCCTCGGCGGAAGACCCTTCGTCCGAGAGAAAATCCTCAACCCGGAGGTTCTTGGACTCGAGCCGGACGCTCGCCGTCACCTCCTGATCGCCCATCAAAAGGGTAGTGAGCGGCGACGCGATCCCCTCAATCGAGATGTCGCTCGTCCCTATCTTGGCTCGAAGCGCTTCAATCTTCGTGCTTTTGGGTGACAGCGAGGCGAGGGCGGTAGAGATCCGGATAGGCGCCGCGCCGGTGGGGCGATACAGCACGTCGGCGACCTCGATGCTGCCCGTGAGCTTAGAGATGCTCTCGCCCTTCGAACGGAGGTCGATGCGGGCCTCGATGAGCCCGGCGAGCTCCTCGACGTCTGGGATCGGGTAAGCCTTCGCCATGTCGCTGAGGTCGAAGCGACCGTTCAGCTCCAGGTCGACGCTCGGCTGTGACAGCGGTTGGGCTATCGACAGCTTGCCTTCGGCGTGACTCTTGCCCGCGGCGATTCCGTACTTGGGAACAGAGACCCGCAGTTTGTCGAGATTGCCACCTGGATGATCGAGCTTCGCGTCGAGGTCGAGACTGGTGACGCCGAGCGGAAGATCGGGATACTTGAGCGCTCCGTTTCGAATGTTCATGGTCATCGAAAAAGAAGGGATGTCGTCGTCGTCCGGGCCGAGTTGGCCTCGAACCGCCGCGGCGAGCGAGAACGCGCCGGTGGCTTTCAAGCCGGCGAAATCGGCCGAATAGGCATTGGGAATCGCGGAGATCAGCCCCTTGATCGGCAGGCCCTTCTTAGAAGCAAGCGCGATGTCGAGGTCGATGCCTTCGTCCGCCCAACCGACCGAGCCCGAACCAGCCACAGCCAACTCGTTCACTGCGATCTGCAGATCATCGAGCCCAACTCGCTCCCCGGCGGTCTCGAGCGTCGCCTCGACCCCGACGCTGGCCTTTGCTTTCTTGAGATAGGTGATGCGGCCGAGCGTGAAGGTCAGCGCTTTGATGCTGGTCTCGGATGCCAGGCGTTGTGTGGGCCCCGATACCTTAACGCGGCCCCGGTGATCGAGGCCGACGATAGCAACGTGGATCCCCGGCTCGTCGTAAGTGAAGCTTCCTTCATCGATTTGGTACCGTTTGATCTCGAATTCCAAGTCCTCCCGAGGCTGTCCCCCGGGCGCTTCGGACTGCCCCTTGACGATATCGTAGTTGGCTGCCCCGCCCTCGGTGACCAGCAGGTGTATCTCCGGTTGCTGCAAGTCGATCGACTCGATCTGGATTGCATCGTCTCCGAGCAGGACAAGAAGGTCGACGCCCGCTGCGACGGAGCGCGCGGAGAAGAGCCTAACGCTTTTGAACTCGCCTTTGCCCATGATCTGCAGATCGAGTACCTCCGCGGTGAGCGTTGGAAAGGTGGAGAGCAGAGATAGATCGACGTCCGAAAATTCGACCGTCGCGTCGAGCCGCTCGTCGAGCTCTGCCCGTAACCGATCGACGAGCTGACCTTTGAACAGAATCGGCACCAGGACGAGCGCCAACACAGCGAGGCCCAGCAGCGTCGCGATCGTGATCAGCGTGATCTTGACCGGCTTCTTCATCCCCGACTCCCGGCGTTGTAGCACGGGTGCCTATGGTGGTCGTTGACACCAGGGTCCCGGGCCGGCGACCATCGCGGCCCTGGAGAAGGACGACGCGTCATGGGAAAGACCGCATTCATTACCGGTGGCACCGGCTTCATCGGAATCAATCTGGTCGAGCTTCTCGTCAGCGAAGGTTGGCAGGTCACCGCTCTTCATCGGCCGACGTCCGACCTGACCTACCTGAAACGTTTTCCGATCAACCTGG